>NZ_JBCGUH010000001.1:687851-801162 GCF_039822605.1 Paenibacillus wenxiniae | reverse complement strand
CTGTATCTGTATCTGTATCTGTATCTGTATCTGTATCTGTATCTGTATCTGTATCTGTATCTGTATCTGTATCTGTAAACGTATATTGATATTTTTCTCATCATAACGATCAATCTATACGTAAGTACATCTATACATTTCTGCTATCCAAATTTGCATGAACATGAATGACGATCATGTGCATGCGTTCATGTCCAGTCACTAAGTACCAGACGAACTAATGATACATTTGATTCGATCTGATCATGTAGCCGAGCATGCGGATAGGGTATAATAAAAGCGAACGTATGTTTGTTTATTTATTAACCATTCTATCCGATAACACAAAGGAGACATGATGATGAGTAAACAGGAAATCAATGAACAGATTGCCCCTTTTAAATGGGTATCGTATGAATCCGATGCAGGTGCGTCTGTTATTCTGGTTGCTGGTACGTACAAGCAGGACGTGTTTGATCAACGTGCAGATGAAGGCTTTGAAGGCGGCGGCTATGACTGGGCATCGCTGGCAGCTGTCTATTTGGCAGAGCGTATGCCAGAACTGGAGTCCATTGTACGTTTTGATCCGGAAGCGGATATGTTTTGTGCGTATTCGAATGATACGGAAGCGTTGCGCAAATTCATCATCGGTTTTCATGAAGCGTGCGAACAGCCCGATGTGATCGCAGATTTGTTTTCCAGAGCAGAACTTGATTAACTTGAATTAGGATTTGCATACGCGTGCAGATGATGAAGGAGTGAGGATCAAGTTGTACGAAGCGATGCTTATTAAAAGAGTAGATCGCACATAGGATCAAGCGGTTAGATTAAATGATTACGCTCACCTCATCGCAATCGCTACAGAAGGCAGCTTTGCAATTACAATACGTTAGCGATAGGCTAGTCCAACAGTTACCATCCTCATAGCAACTTTAACTATAGCCATACCAAATAACAGTCGCAGCGGATCGATTATACCCGCTGCGACTGTTATTTGATCATTTCATTATGGCTACACTGTAGATTGTTCAGAAAATAGCTGGAAAGAAAGTTTAAAAGATAATTTAAAAAATAGTTTAAAAGATCGTTTAAAAGATCGTCCAATCAAGCTTGCGCTTACCACGCATACGCCATTGGAGCCGGTTTACCCGGTCCTGGGAAAATCTCATCCAGACGCTTCATCGTCTCTTCATCCAGCTTCACATCCAGAATGCGCAATGAGCCTTCAAATTGTTCGGATGTGCGTGGACCGATAATCGGTGCCGTTACCGCTGGATTTGCAAGTACCCAGGCAAGTGCAACCACATCCTGTGGCTCGCCCAGCTCTTTGCATAATTCGTCAAATTGCTCCAGCTGTGCACGATGCTTCTCCACGCGCTCGGCATTGCCACCGCTGCGGGAACCTTCGATCTTTTTGAGCGCATTGCGACCGAGCAAGCCGCCGTCAAGCGGACTCCACGGAATGACACCGAGACCGAGTTCCTTTGAGGCGGGTAGTACTTCAAGCTCTGGCTCGCGGCAGAGTAGACTGTATTTATGCTGCTCTGAAACGAGTCCGAGAAAATGACGCTTCTCCGCTTCTTTCTGAGCGACTGCAATATTCCATCCGGCAAAGTTACTGGAGCCGACATAGCCGATTTTGCCTTGATTCACCGCTACTTCAAAGGCACCCCACAGCTCATCCCAGCTAATGGCTGGATCTACATGGTGCATCTGATACAGCTCGATATGATCGGTTTGCAAACGTTTCAGTGAGCCTTCCAGATGACGACGGATTTTGTAAGCCGACAGACCGCCTTCATTGTTCGGGCTGTCTGGTTCGATATTCATTTTGCCATACACTTTTGTTGCCAGCACAGTTCGCTCACGTCGTCCACCACCCTGCTGGAACCAGCGGCCGATGATCTCTTCCGTTGACCCGGACTGACCGTTTCCGCCAAATCCGCCATACACATTGGCGGTATCAAAAAAGTTGATGCCCGCATCGAGCGCTGCATCCATAATGCGGAACGATTCCTTTTCATCTGTTACCGGACCAAAGTTCATCGTACCCAAACAGATGCGACTAACCTTCAAGCCTGACTTGCCCAAATAAGTGTAATCCATCCATCATCGCACTCCTTTAAAAATAAAGTAGACAGTAGACGTCTGTACGAACCGTATGTAGTAGCGCACAGGCGCACCAAGCTATTGCTGATGCACAGAAAGTAGTTACGATTGTACACCTGGGTACTATTGTAGTCCTTGTACCGATCCACTTCAAATGCAATCGCCCAGTATATGGTAATCCCGACTAAGATCATATAGTATATAACAATAACGAAAAGGAACGTTTCGTAATGAGTAGTCATTCTTTAGAAAGCAAGGATGATCTTGAGTTTTGATCTCTTGAGTTTTGATCGCGCGAACGTTTAGCTATTTTAAGATGTGTGTATACAGTGATTCTTTTTTATATGTAAAGTCATGCTCTTTTGTGTGCAAAATCATTCTTTTTTGCCTATACTCCGTGATTGTCTAGGGGAAGCGGCTGAAGCTTGTTCAACCTAATACGCTGACCATGTTAAATGTGATCTTTGATTTTGTAAGGGCATGTTTATCGCTCAGAGCTTAAAGCAGATTTGAAGTTAAAATGAATCTCGGTTCATGTACTCGTAATACAAAATGACTGTATAAGAAATGACTGCATAACAAATTATTTTATAAGAAATCATTGTATAAGAAATTATTTCATCAGAATTGTCCATCTCGTCTTTATAGGTTCTACCTATAGCTATCATAGTTTGTATATCTTGGCTAAGAATCCGATTACGTGTTAAAACTGAATATAGAGTAAATGAGCGAATGCACATTCGACGATGTACGTAGAGCCGTGTACATACTTATAGCGATGTACATAACTAGACTGACGATGCAGACCCTGACCTAGAGCAAGGCTGCCCAAAGGAGAACTATACATGAGCGAAACGAAAAAGATTGCAGTAATCCCTGGTGATGGAATCGGTCCTGAAGTTGTAGCCGAAGCGGAAAAAGTTCTGCGTCGTGCGGAAGAATTGTACGGGTATTCATTTGAAACGGAACATGCACTGTTTGGTGGTATCGCCATTGACGAAAAAGGCACACCGCTTCCACAGGAAACATTGGAAGTATGTAAAAGCGCGGACGCGGTATTGCTCGGTGCAGTAGGTGGTCCTAAATGGGATAACAACTCCAAAGAGTTACGTCCGGAAACAGGATTGCTCGGTATTCGTAAAGAGCTGGGCTTGTTCTCCAACCTGCGTCCAGCCGTTGTGTTTGATTGCTTGAAAGAAGCATCGACATTAAAACCAGAAGTGCTGGAAGGTACAGATCTGATGGTTGTGCGTGAGCTGACTGGCGGTATCTACTTCGGGGAGAAGTTCAGACGTGAAAGCGAGCACGGCGAAGAAGCGGTAGACACCTGTGCATACAATGTGACTGAAATCGAGCGCATCGTGCGTCAGGCGTTTGAGATTGCGCAAGGTCGCCGCAAAAAGCTAGCATCGGTAGATAAAGCGAATGTACTGGAAACGTCCCGTCTGTGGCGTGAAACGGTAAACCGCATCGCTCCGGATTATCCAGATGTAGAGCTGGAGCATGTGCTGGTCGATAACTGTGCGATGCAGCTTCTGCGTCGTCCAGCAAGCTTTGACGTGATCGTGACGGAAAATATGTTTGGCGACATTTTGAGTGACGAAGCAGCGATGCTGACGGGATCGATCGGTATGCTCGCATCCGCTTCGCTCGGTGAAGGCAGCTTCGGTCTGTATGAGCCGGTACACGGTTCTGCGCCGGATATTGCCGGGCAAGGACTTGCCAATCCAATCGCGACGATTCTGTCGCTCGCCTTGATGTTCCGCACGACATTTGGCTATGCTGAAGCTGCTGATGCGATTGAAGTAGCGGTAGCGAAAGTGCTGGATGAAGGACATCGTACCGCCGATATTGCGGTCGATAAAAGCAAGGCATTGTCCACTTCGCAAATGGGCGATCTGATCGTAGCAGCCATCCAAAAGGCCTAACTTTTGTTCAAACCCCTTTTCTTCGCCGTTTTGGTAAAGAAAAGGGGTTTTGTCTTACCACGAAAAGGTGTAGAATGTACACAAGCTGGTTAATAATCTTTCACAAACATGTATGCAATGTTGATGCGAAGTCACTTTGACGATTATAGAATCATGTCTGGAGGGAGAACACGATGAGCTTTTGCTGTGGTGGCAGTATGATTGGAACGAAAGGTACCCTCAAACATTTTAGAACCCAGGTTCACAATGTCCCCCTTCTGGTGTGTCCTGTATGCGAACGCATCGAAGTGCACTATAAGGTTGAGAACGAATATGAGATTCTGGCCGAGTACGCGCATGATGATGGCACACCGGAAATCGATTTTCAGGACTATGTGATAGAAGATGAGGATACAATGTTTGAAAATTGTGTCAATGTCGAAGAAGATGACCCGGTTGATATGGTGAAGCGCCAGATTGATATGAGTTTGGATTTGCTTGCAGTAGCCAAAGAGATCGGTGATGAGAAATGGGAGCGTGATCTGAAAAAGCGTCTGGCTGTTATGAGCCTGCGTCGTGCCCGTCTTCAGCATAAATAATTAGAATACTGATCCATCATGATACGGATCATTATCCGAGCGGCAGGAGATCTATTCTCCTGTCGTTTGTTGCGTTTGAAAATAATGTATGCGCTTGCCTAACGAACTATATTCGCTGTTAAAATGAATGGATTAGCGAGCTGAGCATCAGCACATGTCATGAAGAGGAGTAGCAGAAATCGTTATAGGAACAAGTACTAGCGCCTGTCATGAAGAGGAGTAGCAGAAATCGTTATGGGAACAAGTACTAGCGCCTGTCATGAAGAGGAGTAACAGAAATTGTTATGGAGCCGAGCACCAGCAACGGTTATAGAGCAAAATAACTGCATACACGTCGCTTTTTTCATTTGTAAACTATTCGTTGTATGATAGAAGAGAGCGTATACATCATGACGAAGGGAATGACAGCATCATGAATATCAATCATGTTCAGCAATTGGCAGAGCGGCTGGAACAAGGAATTGGGCAACGGATCGTAGGTAAAACACGCGAGGTGCGCATGTTGTTGACAGCGCTGCTCGCTTCCGGTCATGTGCTGATGGAAGATGTGCCAGGCACAGGCAAAACGCTGCTAGCTCGCACGCTGGCACAGTCGGTGCAATGCCGGTTTCAACGGATTCAGTTTACCCCTGACCTGCTGCCATCTGATCTGACAGGCGGCTATTTTTATAATCAAAAGGAATCGGAGTTTATTTTCCGTGCGGGTCCTTTGTTTGCGCATATTGTACTGGCGGACGAGATCAATCGGGCGACGCCGCGGACACAGTCCAGTCTGCTGGAATGTATGGAGGAGCGGCAGATTAGTATCGATGGAGAAAGCCATCGTTTGGAAGACCCCTTTATGGTGATCGCGACGCAAAATCCGGTT
The DNA here is from genome assembly GCF_039822605.1 of Paenibacillus wenxiniae. NCBI lineage: Bacteria > Bacillati > Bacillota > Bacilli > Caryophanales > Paenibacillaceae > Paenibacillus > Paenibacillus wenxiniae. The sequence continues at coordinate 795,700 of NZ_JBCGUH010000001.1, read as the reverse complement.
GATAATCAGGGCACATTTCCATTGCCTGAAGCGCAGATGGATCGCTTTATGCTGAAGCTATCACTCGGCTATCCGACCCGTGATGAAGGGGTGGAAGTGTTGCGGCGTACGCTTGGTGGAGGGCTGGAGCGTTCGGAGTCGGACCGTTTAGTTAACAGACTTGATACCGATCGCTCGTCTGAATCCAATATCCATGCTAGTACGAAAAGTACCGATACTGTACATACGACTACAGGAGCAGCGGTGAGTTCAAGCGAGCGAACATCAGATCATTTTACAAATACTGATCGCACTATCTCTCATTCTACGTCTGTTAGCAGCGCTCCGGTTACTCGTCAGGAGATTATGGAGGCACGTCGTCTGTGTCGTGAAGTTAGAGTGCATGATGATCTGCTACATTATGTAGTACGGATTGCCGAAGCGACACGTCAGCATCAAGATACTGCGCTTGGTGCCAGTCCGCGTGCTACACAGGCACTACTACGGGCTGCACAGGCTTATGCAGCGATTCATGGACGTGATTATGTGCTACCTGACGATGTGCAGGCGTTGGCAGTACCTATACTCGCTCACCGGATCGTTTTTCGTAGTCGGCAGCGCGGTGGGAGTGAAGCAGGACGAGAGTTGCTGGAAGCGGTACTTGCTGCCGAGCCTGTGCCAGCAGAGCCAAACATTGTGAGCGGAGCACGCTAAGATGGCGTTATTCTGGTTAATGGTCGTCGCTTTGCTCGTCGTTGCAGCGCAAGCGGTGTTGTTTGGTAAACGGTCGCTGGGCAAGCTGTTGTACACCCGGCGTTTATCTGCCGGTCAGTGTCATGTGGGCGAACCGCTGGAAATGATTGAGGAGCTTGAAAATCGCAGTGCGTTACCTTTACCGTGGCTGCGTCTGGAGGCGATGTTGCCGGTCGCTTTTCAATTTGCTGGTTCTGCCGATTTGGTCATTAGTGAAGGAACGGTATACCAGAATCATCAAAGCCTGTTCAGTCTGGGACGACAGGTTCGTATCGTTCGACGTCATCCGTTACTGGCACGTCAGCGTGGCACGTATCGGCTCGATAGCGTTTCGATGAGTGTAGGTGACCTTTTCGGACTCGTCCGGGTGAATCGACCGATGCCGCTTCAATTGGACGTGACGATCTATCCGCCTTATTTGCCATCTCATCATATGCCTGACGCCTATAGCAGCTGGCAAGGAGAAATTGAGATGCGGCGCTGGATGAATGAAGATCCATTTTTGATTACAGGGGTACGTCCGTATCGTTCCGGTGATCCGATGAACCAGGTACACTGGGCAGCAACGGCACGTACAGGACAATTACAAGTGTATCAGCATGGCTACAGCGCTGACCCGGAATTGATGATCGTCCTTAATATTGAGCTAACTGAGCAAATGTGGAGCACGGTTACCGAGCCAGCTGCCGCAGAATATGCAATTAGCTATACCGCGACCATTGTTGATGATTTGCTTGGACGAGGAATGAAAGCAGGTTTTGCCCATAATGCGATTATTCCGTATGAAAATGAAGAGCGTGCTCACATTGCACCTGGTTACGGCACCGAGCAGCTGTATTCTATTTTGCAAATGATGGCCGAACTACAGCTCAAAATCCGGCGTCCATTTGCCCAGTTTATCAAAAGCCTGATTCCAGACGATGAGCGAAGTACGCCAACCGATGTACTGCTTGTGACCCCTTATGTATCCGATGCGATCGAGGCATCGATCGTGGAATTACGTCATGCAGGGATACGTGTGGATGTGCTGCTGTTGCCAGCCGTAGAAGAGATGAAGCAAAATTACGGTACGCTGATGGAACAGGCTGGGCTAAAAGGAGCACGACTGCAATGACCGGGAGCGCAGCGAGTAGGCAATGTAAGTAGATAGTGTAAGTAGATAGTGTAAGCAGGTAGTATAAGTAAATAGTATAAGTAAATAGTATACGTAGGTAGTGTAAGTGAAAGGTGTAAGGAGGTAATGTAAGTAAATAGTGCAAGGAGGTAGTGGAGGTAGGTAGTGTAAGTGGGCAGTGTACGTAGATAGTGCAAGTAGGCGATGTAGAGCCAGACGATGTTTAAAAATGTCGTACACGAGCGGAATAGCTCTTACAGCGCTTCGATTACCCCGGCAAGTGGAGCCGATCGACGAGAGCCACAATAACGCATATATCTTTAACAACATATAACAATGCGATCTAATGACTTTAAACAAGAACGATGTCGTGTATGTGTAGGAAAGGAGAGTGAAGATATGAATGAGCAACGGCATGTCGGTAATCGTATTGTAGCTGGAGTAATACATATCGCCATCGAGCTGGCGGCTATTTATCCGCTCATCGTATTGCTAGATGCGTATGGACTGCACAATGGGATGCCGTGGATCGGGTTGCTCCTGTTGTTGGGTATCGCTGGCATTGGCACATTGCTGCGCCCTACCGTGCGCTTGAACCGTTTGACAAATGGTCTATTGTTTTGCATGTATGCTGTGCTAATCGTTATAGCATACTACAGCATAGCAGCAGCTCAGCCGGCGGCAGCTACATGGATTGCGGCAATTATACTTAGTGTGCTGGCACTGCTGCGCGGCATGATGATTTCACGCAGTCATAGTGATCGATTATTTCCGATTCGCTGGCAGCTGGTGGCGCTCGGATTAACATGGATGGTTTATATTGCCGCTGGAAGCAGCTCGGCGATTCATGATGTGCGTGGTAGCTTGTATGCGGCAGGTGCATTTACATTATTCACGCTACTATTTCGGTTTGCGACCCAGCAGATTGATTACATTTCACTGGATGAGGGCTTTTCGTTTGCATCATTGCGTGCGGTCATCCAGCGTACACGTCGCTGGACATGGCTAGTGATCGTGCTCATCGCGATTCTGGGCGCGAGCGATCAGTTAACGATCTGGTTGGAGCAGGCCTGGCGAGCATTTCTAGCTTGGATAGGTAATGGGATCGTACCGCCGCCATCGATGCCAACGGATACGTACACACCGCCCCCGATGGAGCCGCTTCAACTTCCCGATTCTGGCAACACAGGCGGCGACCCATTCTGGGTAGAAAAGCTGGCTCAACTGATCGTGTTGTTAGCATTATGTGCATTTATCGGCTGGCTCGGCTATATGATGATCCGTTTGTTACGCCGGTACGCACCGAAGCTTTATCGGTGGTTATTATCACTCTGGGAACCACAGCAATTACAAGCACAATCTGCACAGACCGACACCTATACAGATGAAGTGCAGAAGTTGACAGAGCCTTCTGGCGCACCGCGTCGCCCTTTTCAGCGGATAAAAAAGCCTGGGCGAACGGACGAACGCGTGCGGTACTACTATCGTCAGCTACTAAGTCGGGCAGGCAAGCGAGGTATAGCAATCGCTGTTTCAGCGACCCCAGAGCATGTAGGGCACCAACTTGCACCAGAGGAATACGCGCAGGATAGGGCTGCAAGTGCACAGGATAACGGGTCAACCGCGGCACAGCACGAACCTGTAGCCACATCAGGTACGCGAGAGCTGATCACATTATACAATCGGGTACGTTATAATGGAGAGCCTGTAGACGAACAGGAACTTGCCCGGTGGGAGCAACAGTATGAGAGTGGCAAGAAACGGTAACTGAATCTTTAATCTCTCCGTAGGACTGGACATTGGGCTTCGTAACGTCTATCATAGAATGTAATTGGCTGTAATGTATTGATGCGTTAAAGCGTGTGAGGATTTTTCTTTACATTAAACTAGGCGTACAGTATCATGTAGAGAACGAAGAGGCCGAAAGGAGATCAAAAATGAAACTCAATCAATGCAAGATTGTAGACTGCACAATTCGCGATGGAGGTCTCGTAAACAACTGGGATTTCAGTGTCGAATTTGTACAGGATTTGTACAATAAACTGAACGAAGCGGGCGTTGATTATATGGAGATCGGTTACAAAAACTCTCCAAAACTGCTCAAGGGTGCGGAAAGCGCTGGCCCGTGGCGTTTCCTTGACGATGAATTCCTGCGTGAAGTGATCCCGCATAAAGGTCATACGAAATTGTCTGCACTGGTAGACATCGGACGTGTGGACGAAAATGATATTTTGCCACGTAACGAAAGTATGCTGGATCTGATCCGCGTCGCTTGTTATATCAAAGATGTAGACAAAGCGCTGCAACTCGTTGAAACATTCCATGATCGTGGTTACGAGACGACCATCAACATTATGGCATTGTCTAACGTCATGGAAAATGAGCTGATCGAAGCATTTGAATTGATCAAAGAAAGCAAAGTAGACGTTGTGTACATCGTAGACAGCTACGGCAGTCTGGATTACAAAGACTTCATCTACCTTGTGGAAAAGTTCAAAACTCATCTGCCAAACAAACGTCTGGGTGTACATACCCATAACAATATGCAAATGGCCTTCTCCAACACACTGATTGCAGCGGATAATGGCGTAGAGCTGCTTGACGCTTCTGTATACGGTATGGGTCGTGCGGCAGGCAACTGCCCAACAGAACTGCTCGTCACTCACCTGAAAAACACGAAGTACACGCTGCGTCCCGTATTGGAAATGATCGATAAGCATATGATCAAGCTGCGTGAAAAAGAAGAGTGGGGTTATATCATTCCTTACATGATCACTGGTACACTGGATGAACATCCACGCTCTGCTATGGCACTGCGTGCTACGGATGAGAAGGATAACTCGGTTGATTTCTACGATAAGCTGACGACACCTGAAGTGAGCTTCGATAAATCAGGTAAAAACGCATAATGAGCTTTAAGCCGGTGTGCGCTCAGGCGTTACACCGGTTTTTGCTTTGCCGATCAGGAGCCAGTAGAGTAAGCTACTGAATGACCTGACCCTATACGATTGAATAGAGGGGACGATACAAAATAAGTCTGCTATCCATCTCATGCTAGGCGCTTATTACAGGGCTGTTTATACATAGCCTATGATTCGGGGCTGAATAGTTTGGATAAATTTGCTTGCAAACTACCTTTGAATGTGATATATTAATTCTTGTCGCTAAGATTGAATAACTGATTGACGGGATGTAGCTCAGCTTGGTAGAGCACCTGGTTTGGGACCAGGGGGTCGCATGTTCAAATCGTGTCATCCCGATACTTTATACGCGGGTGTAGTTCAATGGTAGAACTCCAGCCTTCCAAGCTGGTAGCGTGGGTTCGATTCCCATCACCCGCTTTCCAAACAAATGTATAAAAACAAGAGCGCCGTAAACGAAGAGACGTTTACGGCGCTCTTGTTTTTGGGTAAAGATTCGTTAGCGAACGTTGTTAGGCGCAATTTGTGCTTGAGTGAGCATGATAGCTTCATCGCTCACTGTGCTGGTATAGCTACTCTATCGCATTCCATACGGTAAATAGAAGTACGTCGTATGAATGAATCTAGTTAACGTTTACGAATGGATCTGGTTAATCTATAATGCTGGACTCGCAATGAACACCGTCGATTGCATCTATTTCATTTATCGCATATTATTCACAATTTTAATAATTGATCTGTTTAAGGATTGGGTAAATCATATATAATACCATTGGAACTAGGATAAAAGTCCTTCTTTCTAAATCGGGTAGAAGTTTTAGATTGCTTGGGGAAAGGTGAGCCATGAGTAAATATTCCTTTTTTAATGATGCAGTCGAGGCAGCGGGTCATATTACCGATGTGCTTGGCAATCTTTTAAAGGTTAATACAATCTTTGTTGCTAGCAATGATGGAGAGAATAACCGAATTTTGAAAGCTTTTAATCGCGAAGAAATGCTAGTCAGTGATAATCTGGTTCTTCCGCTACGTGATACGTATTGCAGTCTTGTATCGGGTAAAGCCGTATACATTCCACATACGGTTGAGCATCCTTCTACATGTATGCTACCTGTAACACAAGGGATGGGTGACCATTCATTTATTGGATTTCCGGTCGTGAAGCAAAATGGACAGCTATTTGGCACGGTGTGTGCACTCCATGCACCAGGCTATGTATTTTCTAAATCCGAAATTCAGGCGCTTCATTCGATGGCAATCTTTATGAGTTACGTGGTCGAGCTGGAGAAGCGGATCGATCAGCAAAGTGAAATTATTGAATACGAGCAAGAACGCAATGAAGAACTACATCGTGATAAACAGCAGGTTGTACAACAATATGATGATTTGCAACAGGTGAAAGATCAGCTGGATTTGAAGCTACAGCATAAGTCGGACACGCTTGCTGTGCTCAGTCATGAGATTCGTAATCCGCTGAATGGCATTTCTAGCGTCATTGAATTGCTGGAAACGACAGGACTAACCCCAGAGCAGCATGCGTATATCCAAATTATTAAAAAAAGCAGTCATACGTTAATGGATCTGCTGAACAATGTGCTTGAGCTGAGCCGATTGGAATCGGGTAAAATGACAGTCGAAAGCGAATTATTCGATCTGCCTACACTTGTGGAAGAGGCAGCCTATGTGTTTGCGGCGAAGGCGCTGGAGCGCAATATTGAGCTGATTATGGATATCGAAGAAGAGATTCCTTTATTATATGGAGATACACGCAAAATCCGTCAAATTTTGATCAATTTGATCAGTAATGCTGTCAAATTTACCCATCAAGGAGATATTCTTATTCAGGCAACCGTGATCTCTGAACATGAGGAGCTGCTAGATGTACCTTCAATCGTATCCGAGCCGCGTGTATCGTTACAGATTAGCATTACCGATACCGGAATCGGAATGGAGCCGAAGCAGCTGGAGCGTCTGTTTGAACGTTATTACCGTGCAGGCTTACGTGAATCCGCCTATAATGGAACCGGATTGGGCCTGGTGGTGTGTAAGCAATTGATTGAATTGATGGAAGGGCAGATTGAGGTAAAAAGTGTACATGGTGAAGGTAGCATATTTTCCTTTAATTTGCCGGTATTGCGCCACGAGCTAACCACACCATCCTTACGCCAGCCCGTATTGCATGATAAACAAATTCTACTTATCGATGATAATGAGAAAATCCAGCGCTGGATTGGACGACTCGTCGACGATTGGGGAATGCGTTTGCTTGCTACGAATAATGGGGAAGAAGCGCTGCACTGGCTCGATAACGGCACGACGCTTGATGCGGTGCTGGTCGATTATGAATGGATGAAGTTGCAGCCAGAGTCGCTACAAGCGGCATTGCGAGAACTATATGAAACGAAGGGCGTAGCTGTTATTTTGTTAGCATCGCTTGGCACGGTAATTGATGAGGGTGCTCGTAGCTGGTCGACGAGTGTCGTTGTGAAGCCAATGCGCCGGATGTATTTGCTAAATGCACTTATTTTCGCATTAACAAATCAATCTGATTCGATCAGCCCTATCGTGTAAACGGGCTGAACGGATGAATAGTTGGCATTTGGGGTAGCTTCTGCTACAATAAATGTGTCTATTGGAGAAACGATAGACGTATTCCGTAGAAAAGAGAGGTAACCATTTGTCTGATGAAGTAACAATACGAACGTCCCCATGTACAGAATATGTTGTACAGGCAGTCAGCCATTCGTGGCCGATGCAGCGGGATTCGTATGTGCATTTTCATCGATACGACAAATGGGAGCTTTTGGACGGATTATAGAAAATGCAGGCTAATGACAATCATCGAATTAGCTATTGTATTTTCGAGTTTAATCCGAACCAATATAGACAAATTAGCGAATAGAATCTCTTAGAAGCAATAGCTGAATACAGAACAGCAATGTAGCTGTGTAGGAGCTGATTGTGTAGAGAATGACTACGCCGAAATGTTGGTTTGCTGCACGATTAAACAGGGATAGCTATGACTAGCGTTTTATCGCTCATACAGTCTATTCTTTCCTTTCCCCTTTGTGATCGCTTGAAACTAGTGGCATATCTGAATGATTGCTGATCGACCGCGTGGCTGCTGCCGCGCGGTTTTTTGATATGTCCTGCGAATGCAGGGAGGAGGACGATAACTATGACAACATTAGCGATGATACGTAATGTGGCGAAAGATTGGAAAGGTACAGCGATTTTTGAACATATTCATTTACAAATCGAGAGCGGTGAGCGATTAGCGCTGCTTGGGCCAAATGGTAGTGGGAAGACAACGCTCATTCGCATTCTGATGGGTGAAGAAAACCAGACTGCCGGTGAAGTGGAGCGCTTTTTGCCTTTGCAGCATTGGGATTGGATGCGGCAGGAAGAAGGCGAGGTTGCGTCTGAGGTGACGGTGCTAGACATGGCTCGCCAGGGGAAAAGAGAGCTATGGTCGCTTCGGCAGGAGTTAGATCAGATCGAACGACAATTGAATGGTGAATATGCTTCGACCATACAGGATGAACATATGACCGGTTTGCTGGAACGATATGGTCTGCTGTTGGAGCAATATGAACAGCAGGATGGATTTCACTGGGAAACCGAAGTGGAAAAACAACTTGCTCGGCTAGGTATTGGCTCGCAGCTATGGTCGCGTCCGTATGTCAGTCTGAGCGGCGGACAGAAAACGAGAGTTCGACTGGCGGCAGTATTAACGCGAGATACACAGTTGCTTATTTTGGATGAACCGACGAACCATTTGGATGTGGAGACGATGGAATGGTTGGAAGAGCGGCTCAAACAGTATACTGGAGCGTTGCTATTTGTATCACATGATCGCGAATTTGTGGATCGGTTAGCAACGGCAGTAGCAGAGCTTTCTCCCGACGGCATCACTGTATATAAGGGAGGTTATGTCGCTTATCGTGAGCACAAACAGCGCGAGCTGCGTGCACAGGAAGCACTATATAAAAAACAGGAGCAACAAAAGCAGGCGCTTCAGGAATCGATTCGGCGGTATAGCGAATGGTTTAAGCAGGCACATGCCGGAGCGTCCAAGCAAAATGAGGTTAAGATTACGGCGAGCTTTTACAAAGCAAGGGCCAAAAAAAATATTTCTCGCTATCATGCCAAACAGAAGGCATTGGAGCGTTTGGAAGCCGAGCGTGTGGAGCGTCCACGTGATGCGGATCAGTTGCATTTTGAGCTGGAAGCCAGCGAGTTTCGTGGGAATACGCTGTTGGAGCTAGAGCATGTGTATTTTGGTTATGATGCTCAACCGGTTAATGATACCTACTCGGAGCATGGGCATCCAATCAAGCCAGAGCAATGGCTGCTGAAAGATATAAGCGTGCAGCTACATCGGACGGAACGCCTGGCGGTTATCGGACCGAATGGCAGTGGCAAGACCACATTGCTGCGTTTGCTACTGGATCAACTGGAGCCGAGCGAAGGGCATATTTATCGTCATCCAGCGCTTAAGGTAGGCTATTTCTCACAGGAGCTGGAAGGGTTGCCACAGGAGCAGACGTTGCTCGATAGTCTATTAGTGCTGCCGGGCATGACACGAACCGAAGCGCAAACGATTCTGGGCTGCTTCCTGTTCCGGCGCGAAGATGTACACAAAACGATCGCTCATCTGAGTATGGGGGAGAAATGTCGGGCAGCGCTCATTCGACTGTATTTTGGCGGTGCGAATGTACTGGTGCTGGATGAGCCGACGAATTATTTGGATATTTCCGCTCAGGAAGTGATCGAGTCGGTGCTGCAAGATTTCGGTGGTACAATTGTGCTGGTGTCTCATGATCGGATGCTGGTGCGCCGGCTGGCGAATCGTTTGCTTATGCTGGACGGAAAGGGCGGCTATGAACTATTTGACGGCAATATGGATGAATATGAGCAATTTCATACGCGCAGACAACGGCAGGAGCAATCCGGTGGTAAGCAGGGCGATGATCGCCGGATGTTGTTAGAGCTACAGCTTGCGCGCTTAATGGCAGCAGCCGATCAGCAATCCGCTCCGTCCGGGCTGGCTGTAGGTGAACGTTCCGAGAGCGAGCAGCAATTGCAGGCGGAGATTCGGGAGCTGCGCCGTGAACTAGAGCCATACAAATTCGGTAACAATCGTTGACGGCACGCAGGGAAGTTTGTACAATAAGGTGTACATTATACGAAACTACATTTCGTGTAAAAGAAACACGTTGAATGTTCACTGCTATAGCGGTATGTTTTCGTACAGCACCCACAGAGTACAGTGAAGCACATGGATATCTGCAACGATGGAGACAAGTACACAGCACTGCCTTACAGGGATGAAATGCCATAGATTGAGAGCATTTTACAAGGAAAAGGCTGTCGAAATTCACTCCGGAGCAGCTTGTTGAACGAAAGTATTCAGCATCGATCATGCAGTCGCTTGCATGGCTCGTGAATGGTGCATTGAGAATACAATTCAGTAGGACAAGCCGGTTAACGATCCGTTATCATCGTTTTGAGCGAGAGACAAGCGTTGTGAATGACGTGCCTGCCACCATCTGGTGAAGGTATGGATTCGGCGGTTCAATTGGCTTTGTCGTCCATGAAGATGGACCCACCAAGCGATTGAAATAAGCGGAATACCGTCAGAGCAGCATTGTTTCTAACAAGGGTGGTACCACGGTCTTTTCGTCCCTTACGGGAGAGAAGGCCTTTTTTTGTTGGTTTTCTTTAGAGTGGGAATAACAAAGAAGCTGGCAGGATTGTACAAGCACGCTGAAAGGGGATTTTATAATGAGCGAAACGGTTCAAATGAAAGAGCAGTTGCTAGCGCTGAAAGCAGAAGCGCTGGATGTATTGGAAGCAGTCGGTACTCCAAAGGAGCTTGACGATTTGCGTGTCAAATACTCTGGTAAAAAGAGTGCACTGACCGAGATTTTGCGCGGCATGGGCAAACTGAGTGCAGAGGAGCGTCCAGTCGTTGGGCAGGTTGCCAACGAAGTGCGTGAAGCGATCGAAGAAGTCATTAATCGCAAGCAGGAGCATTTTGTACGTGCGGAGACGAATGCACGTCTGCAAGCGGAAAAAGTGGATGTTACCTTGCCAGGTCGTCCATTGACACAGGGCGGTATTCATCCGTTAAACAAAGTGATCGAGGAGCTGGAAGATATTTTCCTCGGTATGGGTTATCGTGTAGCAGAAGGTCCGCAGGTGGAGACGGACTACTACAACTTTGAAGCGCTCAATCTGCCGCAAAACCATCCGGCACGCGATATGCAGGATTCATTCTATTTAACGGAAGATCTGCTGATGCGTACACAAACGTCTCCGATTCAGATTCGTGCGATGGAAGCGGCAAAAGGCCAGGCACCACTGAAAGTCATTTGTCCGGGTGCAGTGTATCGCCGTGATGATGACGATGCGACGCATTCGTTCCAGTTCCACCAGATCGAAGGTCTTGTGATCGACAAAGGCATTCGTATGAGTGACCTGAAAGGAACGTTGCTGCAATTTGCCCGTGAAATGTTCGGCGAGCAGACTGAAATTCGGCTGCGTCCAAGCTTCTTCCCGTTCACAGAACCAAGCGTTGAGGTAGACGTGACGTTCACGAAGAAAAACGGTGAGCGGATCTGGATCGAGATTCTAGGCTGCGGTATGGTGCATCCGAAAGTGCTGGAAATGGGCGGTTTTGACCCTGAAGTATATAGCGGTTTCGCCTTCGGTATGGGTGTAGAGCGGATTGCAATCCTGAAATACGGTATCGATGATATCCGTCATTTCTATAGCAACGATATGCGTTTCTTAAAACAATTTTCCCGCATTTAATACATGATACGGGTAGCATAGAAAGATAACGATCAAGCACATGATTCATGTTAAAGGAGTGAACGGACTGTGAAAGTATCAATGGATTGGCTGTCTCAGTATGTGTCTTTGGAAGGCGTACAGGCTGAAGATCTGGCTGAGCGCATTACACGCGCAGGGATTGAAATCGATAGCGTTGAGTCCCGTAATGCGGGCATTACGACAGTTGTAGTAGGCTATGTGAAAAGTAAGGAAAAGCATCCCGATGCAGACAAGCTGAATGTGTGTATTATTGACGCTGGACAGGGAGAAGACTTGCAAATCGTGTGCGGCGCGAAAAACGTAGATGCCGGACAAAAAGTACCGGTTGCACTCGTAGGCGCAAAGCTGCCAGGCGATCTGCATATCAAAAAAGCGAAGCTGCGTGGCGTGCTGTCACAGGGGATGATCTGTTCTGCTAAAGAACTGGGCATTAACGACAAGCTGCTGCCAAAAGAACAGCAAGAAGGCATTCTCGTTCTGCCTGAACAAACGGAAATCGGTACGCCGATCGTAGATCTGCTCGGCTTAAACGATCAAATTCTCGATTTCGACCTGACACCGAACCGTTCGGATTGTCTGAGCATGCTCGGTGCAGCCTATGAAGTGGGCGCGATTCTCGGTCGTGATGTGAAATTGCCTGAAGTGCAGTCCGTTGAAGGCGGCGATGCCGCAAGCAATCATATCTCGGTTGCGATTGAAGCGACAGAAGCATGTAGTCACTTTTCCGCACGCTATATTAGTGGTATCAAGGTGGGAACTTCTCCACTCTGGCTGCAAAATCGTCTGATTGCCGCAGGTGTGCGTCCAATCAACAATGTGGTCGATATTACAAACTTCGTGATGCTGGAATACGGACAGCCGCTGCATGCTTATGATGCAGACAAGCTGAACAACGGTGCGATTGAAGTGCGTATGGGTCGTGAAGGTGAAGTATTAACGACGCTGGACGATCAGGAGCGCAAGCTGGATGAGCGTATGCTCGTGATCGCTAGCGGTGGTACAGCGGTCGGTCTGGCTGGTGTGATGGGCGGTGCCGATAGTGAAGTATCGCAAGGAACGGTTAACATTTTGCTAGAATCGGCACGCTTTGATGGCGGTACGGTACGCAAAACATCCCGTCGCCTCGGACTGCGTTCCGAAGCCAGTCTTCGTTTTGAAAAAGAAGTGGATGCAGCTGCTGTGGTGCCTGCGCTCAATCGTGCGGCTGAACTGATCGTGCGTTATGCGCACGGTATGATTCATGAAGGTGTCGTCGAGCAAGTCGTTAGCGAGCCACAGGAACTCACATTAGAACTGTCGCTAAGCAAACTGAACAGCTATCTCGGCACAGAGTTGTCACTGCTGGAAGTGAAAACGATCTTCGCTCGTCTGCAATTCCCTTGCGGCGATGTAGCGCATGATCTGATCGAAGTACGTGTACCTACACGCCGCGGCGACATTACACGTGATGTTGATCTGATCGAAGAAGTGGCACGTCTATATGGCTATGACAACATCCCGACGACACCGATTGAAGGTGCAACGACACCAGGTGCCCTGACAGCACCACAACGTCTACGTCGTACCATTCGTCATCTGCTTGTCCACGGCGGTTATCAGGAAGTAATTAGCTACTCGTTCACTCACCCGGATAAAAACAAGCGTTTCCCACAGCTACGCGGCAATCATCATGATGTAGCGCTGGCAATGCCAATGAGTGAAGAACGTAGCGTACTGCGCACCGGACTCGTCTCCCAGCTGCTTGAGATCGCTTCGTACAACCGTAATCGTAAGCAGGAAAATGTGGCGTTGTTCGAGATCGGCATGGCATTTTTCAGCGAAGAAGAAAAGCTGACCCGTCAGCCGCATGAAATTCCGCTGCTTGGCTTGCTGCTTACCGGTCGTCGTCAGCCTGCTCAGTGGAACACGTCCGCCGAGCGCGTGGATTTCTTCGATATTAAAGGCGCACTGGAAGGCGTATTCAGCTATCTGGGTATTCAGCCGAACGTAACGTACAAAGCGGATCAGCCAGAAGGCTACCATCCAGGGCGTTCAGCGTCCGTCTATCTGAACACAGGTACACAGGAACTGCGTATCGGTACCATCGGTCAAATTCATCCAGACATTCAGCGTGAATCCGATCTGGAAGATACGTATGTCGCTGAGGTCGAGTTGACACCGTTGTACGATCATGTGAACGGACAGATTACGTATCACGAGCTGCCGCGTTATCCTTCGGTACAACGTGATATCGCTGTTGTCGTAGACGATGCGATTCCAGCTGGCGATCTGACCGCGTCCATTCGCGAGTCTGCGGGCGAACTGCTGGAATCCGTACACGTATTCGATGTGTTCAAAGGCGAACGTCTTGGCGCAGACAAGAAGAGTGTGGCGATTGCGCTCGTTTACCGTCATGCCGAGCATACGCTGACTGATGAAGAAGTAACGGCAGTACACGATGGTGTGCTGGCACGTCTGTCCGAGCAATTCGGCGCGGAGCTGCGTAAGTAAAATATAAGCTATTTTACTAATGCAACCTGTCCATATAACTAGCGTTTTTCGTTGAACTGCGTGTAGAGATTAGTTAACACTTCACATGCAAAATGTTTGGCTAAGGTATAAGCTTTTTTAGGAAAGCCTGTGTTAGAAGCTCGCTCACACGTAAAGGAATAAATAAAATGCTTCTTTTTAGACCGAGCATAAATGTACAAATAAACTACAAGATATAAACTGTCTTTATTTGTAATAACTGCCTTTGTGTAGTTGCAGATGAAGCAGGAAATGGTAGAAGCCACATCGAATTCGTCGTCGATGTGGCTTTTTTGTTCATCCGGCACTAGAATATACAGAAGGACATTTTGTACAATGGGATCAGAGACATCAGGATGAACATAAACCCACGAAGCAGGCTAACATACATGTGCACAAAGATGACACTATTGTGCAATGGAATAGGATGCGCTGTTATTCCTTTTTAAAGGAAGGATAGACAGCGATAAAGATGCCAAATGTTGATGGGAACGCTGATGCTCCGTCAACATTTTGTGCGTATACCCGATATAAAACGTTACGATTACGTATAGATAGCATGAATGCAAAGGAGGGCAAGGCTGTGACAACACCTGAACGGATTCGAGTCACTGTGAATATTTACGGTACAACATACAAGCTGGTTGGCAGCAGTGCCGACTACATGAAACAGGTAGCCGAGTATGTGGATGGACACATGCACAATATGGCGCAGGCACACAATCATCTGGACACCACGAAGCTTGCCATTTTGTCGGCAGTACATATGGCAGAGGAAGCGATTCAGGCAACGACGGATCGGTCTGAATTGGATGCAACGATGAATGAACGGGATCGTCTACAGCAGGAGCTGGAGCGATTGCATGAGGTGCAGCTCAAACAGCAGGAAGTGATTCGTAAGCTACAGGATGACGCTGCACTGGAGCAACAGGAGAAACAGCGTCTCACCGACGAATTGTCTGTCGCGAACGAGGAACTGCAACAGGTGCAGACCGATCTATCGACTGTACAGGGACAAAATGAAGTGCTGGAGCAGCAAAGCGCGGACTACCGTGAAACAGGCAGTCAGCTGCAAAACGAATTGGAGAAAGCACGCAAGCAGATTCAAGCGCTGAATGATCAGTATCAGAATCTGGAAACGAACAGTAAACAGGCGACCGAAGAACTGCAAATGGAGCTTATGCAGTCGAATGAAAATGAAGAACTGTATCGTCTGCGTAGCGAGGAACTGGAAGAGAGCATCCATACGCTTCAGCAGGCACACGATCTGGCACAGCAACGGGTGCAAGAACTGGAGGAAGATCATGATTTTACCCATGCGCAAATGGAAGAGCTGCGTGTGAAACAAACAGAGCTGGAGCAGAAGATAAGCCAGATACAGGAAGAGTCAGACACATGGCGCGAGCTATCTGTACAGCAGGAGGAAGAACAGCAACGCTTGTCTGCTGAGCTGTCCGCGAAAGGCACTGAATTGGAGCAAATCCAGCAGCAACGAACCGAGCTGGAAGATCAGTTACAGCAACGGCAATCCGAGCTTGCAGATTTGCAAGCTGAACAGGAGGAACGCCAGTCTGCAATCAGAGCGCTGGAGCAGCGTTACGAACAATTGCAGCAACAGGCAGAAGCAACAGAGGCTCAGCTAAGCGAACGCACCGATGAATTGGAACTGGCATTACAGGAAAATGCGATGCTACATCCGCAATTATCCGAGCTAAAACAGCAACAGGAGCAATTACAAGCCCAGCATACGGATACATTGCAACAACTGGATGAGGTACGTGGGCAATTGCAGCAGGCACAGGATGAGAATGAACAGTTACGTCTTGAGCTGGAGCAGCTACATGCACAATATGAGGAACGAATCACATTGCATAGTCAGACCGAACAGAAGCTGGCGGAGCAGGCGACACGTCTCGAAGCGCTACGTGAAGAAAATGGTCAGGTCTGGACTGAGCTAGGATCATGGCAGGATCGGTATAGCAGTTTGGAAGAACAGTATCGTGAGCTGGAAGCGAGTCTGGTACAGCGAAGCGAAGAGCTAGAACGTTTGCAAGAGAATAGCGAGCAGCTACGTACACAACTGGAAGTAGCCGAGCAACGTCGCGCAGCGTTGGAGGAGGAACAACAGCAACTCCGTGGACAGCTGGATGAGCGTCAGCGTGAACTGGAAAGTATTCGCAGCGAGCATACACAGGTATGGAGCGAGCTGGAAACATGGCAAACGCGTTATGCCGAGCTGGAGCAGCAGAGTGATGAAGCGCAGACAGCACTGCAAGTGCAGCATGAAGTACAGATCCAACAGCTGGAAACACGTTTGAACGAAACGCAGCAACAGCGTCAGCAATTGGAGCAGGAGCTAAGCGAAACGAGCGAACGTTTGGCAGTCGTACAGGCAGAAGCTGCGCAGGCAAAAGAAGAAGTGGGCACATGGGAACAGCTATCAAGTGAACAGCAGCAGCAGATTCAAGCGCTTGAAATGCGCCTGAATGAAACACAGCAACAGCGCCAGCAGATAGAGCAGCAGTTAAACGAGACAGGCGAGCATTTGACAACTGTACAGGCAGAAGCTGCACAGGCAAAAGAAGCAGCTAGCACGTGGGAACAGCTATCGAGCCAGCATGAGCAGCAAGTTCAAGAGCTGGAATTACGCCTGAATGAAATTCAACAGCACCGTCAGCAATTAGAGCAAGAGCGAAGCGAGACAGGCGAGCGTTTAGCAGTTGTGCAAGCCGAAGCTGCACAGGCGAAAGAAGCAGCAGACACATGGGAGCAACGATCCGGTGAGCATGAGCAGCAGGTGCAGGAACTGGAAACGCGTCTGAACGAAATCCAGCAGCACCGTCAGCAATTAGAACAAGAGCTAAGCGAGACCGGCGATCGTCTCACAGCCGTGCAAGCACAAGCTGCACAATTCCAGGAAGAAGCAGGCACGTGGGAGCAGCTGTCGGGACAGCAAGAGCAGCAGGTCGCTTCGTTGCAACAACAGCTATCTGCTCTGCATGAGCGCTATGTTCATTTGGAACAGGAGTTACAGCAACGTACAACCGAGCTGGAACAGCAGCTAGCTGCTCAAAACGAGCAAATCCAGCAGCAACAACGTCAGGCTGCGGATATCCGTGAGGAGTCAGACAGCTGGCAACGACTGTCGGAGAAGCATAAAGAAGAGCTAACTTCGCTACAACTGGAAATGCAGCAATTGAACGAGTTGTATGATGAGCAGCAGGCAGAGACGGAAGAAGCCCTGCGACTGATGACTGCGGAGCGTGATGAGCTGACCGTCCGCATCGATCAGCTGCAACAGCAACTGGAGGAATTGACTGTAGCTGCGGCAAGTGTACGCGAGGAAGCCGATACATGGGAGCAATTGTCCAGTCAGCGTGAAGTGGAAGTACAGCGCCTGCAAGCGCAATGGACCGACCTGCATGAACAACGCCAGAGCCTGGAGCAGCATACGAGTGAGCTGGAACAACAACTGGCTTCGCTTCGACAGGATCAAGCTGCTGTCCAGAGCGATCTGAACGAGTGGCGTGAACTTGCACGACAGCAGGAGGAAGAAGCAACACAGGCAAAAGGCGAGACTGAGCAGCTTCGTAGTGAGCTGTCCACCCGTGAGCAACAATTGTCTGTCCTGCAATCCCAGCAACATGAACAGGGACAATTGCTGCATGAGGCGATGCAGGATATCGATAGCTGGACTGAACGATATGAACAGCTGCAAGCTCAGCAGCGCCATGCGGTACAAAATGAGCAAGGATATCGGGAAGAGATTGCACGCCTGGAACAACAACTGGCTAGTTTGCAAACGGAACTGGAACAGGGACAAGCGCGATTGGCAGAAATGGAAGCTGCTCAACGTCAGCAGGATGAGCAACTCCGTCAGCTGGAATCAAGCGAACGCCAGTGGCGAGAGCAATATGAACAGCTGCACTCTGCCGAACAAGAACGCGGTGACGATTCTCACGACCTGCTGAACCAGTACGAGATGCTTACCCATCAATTGCGCATTGTAAATATCGAGCGAGATACGCAAATCGAGGAGAAGAAGCGCATTCAGCACGAACTGGAACAGCTGCGCGCGCAGCATGAGCAACTTCAAGTCGAGCATAACGAATGGATGGAGCTAATCGAGCAGGATCAGAAATAGAGATCGGATAGCTGTAAGGAAGGGAATTATGTTTATATGAGCACCTATGCCTGTAAGCGTAATGAACTGTAGGCAAGCTACTTTTATGTGCTAATCCAATCGATATCAAACTAATAGTAGTGACATTTAATAATGACATTTCAATATAGAATGCACCCTGCAAATGGACATTGGTAACCTATTTTGGTACACGAATGCACATTCAGGGTGCATCTTGATGTCAGAAGAAGTATTCTTTTTAAGAAATATAGATTTAAAGAAGTATAGATTTTAAAAAGGAACAACGATTCAACACAATCGATCAGGCTGTTGTAAGTTACAATATTACTGGAATGTAATGATATCGATACTATACATAATAACGAAGGAACGATACGTTTAACGTATAAGAAGCGACAGGGAGTGGTCAGATTGAAGCATTCTACAGATCGTCTTGTTAACTGGGATCATGGTCTATTGTCAGAATGGTTAGTGAAGGACAAAATATATAGCTGTTTAATCAGCGTGGATCAAAAGATCATCTATCAATTTTTTAAAAATAAGAAAATGGAAAAAAAGCAACACAAAGTAAATTCGTGCACGAAAAGTATAACGTCTTCTTTAATTGGCATCGCTTTTGACAAAGGAATGATCCCGGACTTGAATACGCCAATTGTTGACTATTTCCCATCCTTGTTAGAAGATCCCGATCAGAAAAAGCAGCTTATTACGATCGATCATTTGCTCACGATGACCGCTGGTTTTGATTGGCCAGAGATGGGCGAGTGGGGCGGATGGCCGCATATGATTCATAGTCAAAATTGGGTAAAATATGTACTTGAGCGGCCATTGATAACCGAACCGGGACAGGTGATGAACTATAATTCGGGTTGCAGCCAGCTGTTACTCGCTATTTTACAAAAAACAACGGGACAAAGCGCTCGCGAGTTCGCTGTTCATCATTTATTTTCACAGCTTGGTTTTAGTGATTTGATCTGGCATGAAGATCCGCAGGGCATCAACATTGGTGGCTTTGGACTTCATATGACTGTGCACGATTTACATAAGTTTGGCAGCTTGTACGTAAACAACGGAACATGGGGCAAAAAGCGTTTGCTGAGTGAAGAATGGATCGCTCGTACGACAGAACCCAAACATTTAACTTATCCGGGTTTTGGTCATTATGGACGACACTGGTGGGTATCCGAAGCGCCGCGTATCGGTAAATATTATTTTGCAATGGGTATGGGAGGGCAATATTGCTGTATTATTCCGTCGCTAGGAATGAACATTACGATCATAAGCGATACTTACGCAGATACGATGAAACCGCTGGAGATGATCCAAAAGATTTTGCTACAGCAGGCTTTTTAATGGATATACGATCGATGCGTGTACAGAGTAATAGTATTAACATACCATCAGCTTGCCGTTCTGATCGGTAAGCTGAATCTGGTGTACAGAGAATATTATTAAGATACTATCCTTTAGGCGTGTTCGCTGTGATTCAGGACGGCTGTTTTATTGATGTTTATGGAATCGACATTGCTCTAGTTATACCAGCTATATATAGTAAAACCCCGCGATCCCTTTTATTCTGAAAAAGGTTCGCGGGGTTTATTTTTCCTTTTAAACTTAGCTACTATTGCAGTAAAGGAGCGATATGCAATGGTGATGTATTACACACATTGCAATACAAAGGAGATTCACAATGGTGATGTATCGCTTAGCGCAACGCTACCATTTTCTATACGTTCTTATTTTATTCGATCCCATCAACCGAGCTGCTTACTCCCATTCAACATCCGCATCGTACGTAAGTACACATAAGACGAGATGAATGCGAGCAGCGCCATAATGACCAGTCCCCAGAAAATGTTAGAGTACGCAGCGGACAGCGACAGTCCTTTTTGCCATTCCATCGCACTGGAAGCGAGCGCCACACTGAATGCACCGCTGAAAAATTGCATTAACTGGAACAATCCCATACCTGAACCAACCTGCGAGGCAGGCAAAATGCGCGAGATTTCATTCGATACGCTACTGGATAACATCGAAAAGCTCAAGCTGTTCAGCAAATAAATAAACAAAATCGACAGCCATGAATTGCCGGCAAATAAGGCAAACAGCACAATAGCAAGCAACACCATTAGCGGTGCATAACGTAAAATCGACGAGTTGCCATGCTGATCAATGATCGACCCAATTTTACGAGAGGCGAAGATCGTTAATAATGAGCCTGGGAAAATAATAAATCCGGCATGACTGGCACTAAAGTCGAACCGATGCACTAAAATTTGTGGAATTAGGAACAGTGTTGCAAAGCTACACAGATACGACAAAATGCCAACTAACGATAATGTAACATACGCCGAGTTCGCCAGCAGTGCCGGCTGTACAAATGGCTCCGCAGCCAGGCGAATCCGAACGATGAACAATGCCAGTCCAACCAGTCCAATACCGAGTGCCAGCCAGGAATGGTTCGTCAGGAATAGCAGAATGCCGCTCGTGCCTGCTGCTACGAATAACGCACCAGCTGTATCAAACACGCCACGCTTCGGCATTTCTTTCGGTAAAAACAAATAAAACAGTGGCACTAACAGCAGGCTAATCGCCGTAATCAAAAACAGAAAACGCCAGCCCATATAATCAACAATGGCGCCACCTGCAACCGGACCAAGTCCGAGACCAAGCGATACGGCAGACATGATGAACGCCATCGCCTTGCCGCGTCGCTGCAACGGAATATAGCGGGTGAATAATACCATTGCCAGTGAAATAACCGCTCCTGCACCGATCGCTTGCAGCACTCGCATCGTCAGCAGCATCGGGAAGCTTGTACTGAACAGACCGCCGATTGCAGCCAATCCGAGAATGCTGAGACCAATCACAAGCAAACGCCGGAGCGGTACAAAGTCGGATAGTCGGCTATATGTAATAGAAGAAATGGCAAACATGATCGAATAGCCGGTTACGATCAATGACGAGACCGATTCGGTCAGTTGAAAATAAGCGGTAATTTTCGGCAATGCTAGATTGAACATCGATGTGTTCATAATAGCTATGACCACCGCCAGTCCGAGCAATACAGTGAGTAGCCCTTCTTTTTGCAATGTATTGTGGTTCACATCGTCCTTATCGGAAGCAGCAACAGATGTTGTTGCAGTAGTTGACATGGTAGTTCCTCCTGCATGATTAGAATATAGTTCGAATATCATCGAACAATTGAAATATAGCATGCAATGGTTTAAAATTCAATTAGAGATTTGTAAATGATTGTTAACGTAATCGCATAATCTACATGTATGTATTGGTATAAGGACGGTGCTCGACAGCATTTAGGTGATGATCATTTCGCTGCCGTAGTCATCAGCTGTAGACGTTTAAAGCTCAAATAGATAAATGTTTCCACTATAAAGGAGACCTGTTTATGAAAGTGTTATATCATCCGGATCGTCATGAGATCGAATTGACTTCGGTGCTGTATGCGCTCAGTGATCCGATCCGACTTCATATTATTTCGCAAATTATTCATGAGGGCGAAAGTCCATGCAACGCTTTTCAAGTCCCGATTGCCAAGTCAACGCTGTCGCATCATTTACGCACACTGCGTGAGAGTGGGGTTGTGTTTACACGCAGTCATGGCACACAGCGTTTGCTCACCGTACGGGTGGACGATCTGAATGAACGTTTTCCCGGCGTGCTGGACGCTGTGCTTGGGGCGTATGATGCCAGTGCTATATCGATACTGGCAATGGAAGCTGACGCAGCGAATAAGTCGGTTTCTACGGAAGATGGAGATTCTATTCCCCCAGCAAGTCCGTCCATGAAGAGTTCCCCTACAGCCATTGCTCCCACAGCGAACGCTGCCCCTATAACAAACGTGACTCCTATGGCAAACGTTGCTCCTACAACAAATGCTGCACCGAATACAGAACAATGATCGATAGACACAGCATGAACAGAGCAGACAAGCACAACTCATTTGTAAGCACATCTGTATTTATTGAGTATAGGATATGAGATGTAAACACAAATAAAACACGCAGTCATTGCATGAACGACTGCGTGTTTTTATATGTGATAGATGAATTACGCGATTTACGTTTTTTCTATAACCCCCTATATCTATATTTACAAGTTATAGATATAGAGGGTTAAAAGGATATTTAAACCAGACTACAGCGTGTACAAAAATTCGTATACGTGTAAGCAAGCCTTCACTGCGGGAAGAAAATAAAGCAATCTACAACCATCTCTTACTCCATACATTCCCGTGTGAGACGGGGAGCCGTTCCTTTGCTATTGTCTGGAGTGATGTCTGCCCCAGAAAAATAGTTTGGATACATATGCTATAGATGTAATGTAGTCTCATCTACATGCATGTATTGCTTGTACTTGCTAGAGCATACCCAAACTGACGTTGTAGCTCTTCGCTTACGCTTCGTCTACAATCAGCTTCGCAACCATCGTGCTATGACCGGAGCCGCACATGATTGAACATGCCATATCGAATTGACCGGCTTCTTGCGGAGTGACGGTCATCGTAGAATTGCTGGAATTTAGATTCACCTTCAACGCAGGAATAGCCAGACCGTGATTACCTTCTTCATTTTCAAAAACGATCGTGACCGGCTGTCCTTTTTTGACATGGTATTCCTTCTGGTCAAATGCATAGTTAGTCGCCTTCACAACGAGCTGTTCACCGCTAGCCGCACCATTTTCCGAAGTGGCTACACCGGTATCGGTCACACCGCTCTGCTGGCTGGAGTTTGTATTGCTTCCATTTTGTCCGCCACAGGCTGTTGTCAGCAGCAACATCGTTGCAGTCACGCCGACAAGAAGATATTTTTTCATCACATAGGCCTCCCTGTTAGTAGTAGTGTCGATTGCAATCCCTTTCATCATATCGTATACTGTCACCTCCTGTCATTCAAACCTTTTGTGAAAATTCAGTCACGGTGTATAATAGAATGGAATTCCGGTGCCCGTATTCATTGCGATAGGGCAGATCGAGACTGGAAATCGTCGTATCGGAACAGCTGTGATCATTCATTTCACTGTGGTTGCTAGGGGAAGGTTTTTATTCGGTGAGCAATAGACGAGGAGCAATAAATACAGTATGCAAAACTGAACGGGGAAGCGTAACCCATATCATGTATACTAATCTTTGCACCTGTAACGTATCCTTATAGCTAGTATGGCTGTATGGTATGGCTCAGACAGAGAATGACACTGCATCCCGTAGGTCATCCGAAGAAATGTTCACGATTAGGCGGTACGACTTACCATTATATTATATTGAACCATTGAACCGGAGTGGCTACATCAGTTGCAGTTCCGGTATAGAGGAGTGTCATAACGTTGAACGATAAAATATTCCATACGATGCAGTATGGGCATATTCTGGATATGCTGGCTAGTTATGCGGCAACCGCAATCGGCAAGCAGGCAGCACTTTCACTACAGCCAGATACCGATCTGGAATATGTCAAAAAAATGCTGCAATTTACCGATGAGGCATCGACGGTTGATCGTCTCAAAGGCACGCCGCCATTTGGGGGTATTGTTGATATTCGTCCGGCAGTGAGCCGGGCGCGTATCGGGGGGACGCTCAGTCCAAGTGAGCTGTTAGGCATTGCGAATACGATTATGGGCGGTCGCCGTGCGGCACGCCATGTGGAAAGTGTACATGAGGATGAGCCGGTTCCATTGCTCGCTGATTTGATCGAACTATTATCGGATCAGCGTCCGTTGGAAAAGTCCATTCGTGCCTGTATCGACGAATCGGCGCATGTGATGGATTCGGCAAGCAGTGAGCTGGCGACGATTCGCCGTGAGCTTCGTTCTGGTGAATCCCGTATTCGGGAGAAGCTGGACGGTATGATCCGTTCACAGACGGTAGCGAAAATGCTCCAGGATCAACTGGTGACGATTCGCGGGGATCGTTTTGTTATTCCAGTCAAAGCTGAATATCGCTCGTACTTTGGCGGTATTGTGCACGACCAATCCGGTTCGGGGGCAACGCTGTTTATCGAGCCAGAGTCGATCGTAGCGATGAACAATAAACTACGCGAAACGAAGCTGCGTGAAGAGCGCGAAATTGAAGTGATTTTGCAAAAGCTGACGGCTCAGGTAGCTGAGCAGGCAGAATTGATCGGTTATGATGTGGAGACGCTGGCACAGCTTGATTTTGTTTTTGCGAAGGCGCGTCTGGCACATGCGATGAAAGCAAGCAAGCCGATGATGAACGACCGCGGCTTCCTTAAGCTAAAAAAAGCCCGTCATCCGTTGATTGCAGCAGACCATGTTGTGCCAACCGATCTGGAACTGGGCAATTCCTATACGAGCATCATTGTGACCGGACCAAATACAGGGGGGAAAACGGTCTCCTTGAAAACGGTCGGTCTGCTGAGCCTGATGGCGATGTCTGGATTGTTTGTACCGGCTGAGGATGGCAGTCAGATGTGCGTATTTGATGCTATTTATGCCGATATCGGAGACGAGCAAAGTATCGAGCAGAATCTGAGTACCTTTTCCAGTCATATGACTAATATCATTTCGATTCTGGGCAAAATGACACCGAAAAGTCTGGTACTGTTTGATGAACTGGGTGCAGGTACAGACCCGGCAGAAGGCTCAGCGCTGGCGATTGCCATTTTGGAACATATTCATAGTCAAGGTTGCCGTATGATTGCAACGACACACTATAGCGAGCTGAAAGCCTATGCGTATGACCGTAAAGGCGTTATTAATGCGAGCATGGAGTTTGATGTGAATACGCTCAGTCCAACGTATCGTCTGCTGATTGGTGTGCCGGGGCGCAGTAATGCATTTGCCATTGCGGAGCGTCTGGGACTGCCTTCAAACATTCTGGATCATGCGCGCGGCGAAGTGAGCGAGGAAGATCAGCGCATTGAGCATATGATTGCATCGCTTGAAAGTAATCGTCTTGGCGCTGAAGCGGAGCGCGAAGAAGCCGAGCGTCTGCGTAGAGAGCTGGAAGAGCTGCGTACAAAGTATGAGCGCGATCTGAATCGTCTGGAAGAACAGCGCGACAAGCGTCTGGAAAAAGCAGAAGATGAAGCGCGTGCGATTTTGGAGAAGGCGCGCACTGAAGCCGATGAAGTGATTAGCTCGCTACGCAAAATGGCGCAGGAGGAAGGCGCGTCGGTCAAAGAACACCGTCTGATCGCAGCACGTCGTCAACTGGACGAAGCAGCACCTGCTCAGCGTCAGAAGAAAAAGGCACCAGCAACGGCGGCGAAAAAGGCAAAGCCGATCGGACCTGGCGACGAAGTGATGGTGAACAGCTTCAAGCAGCGTGGTCATGTGGTCGAGCTGTCTGGTTCCAAAGAAGCGCTTGTCCAAATGGGAATTATGAAGATGAAAGTCTCCTTGAGCGATCTGGAACTTATCGAATCTGCGAAGCCGACGGCACAGCCGCAGCGGAAGCAGGTCACGACCGTTACACGTTCGCGTGAAGATAACACGCATTCTGAGCTGGATCTGCGCGGTACCAACGTAGAAGAAGCACTACTCGATGTGGATCGATTCCTGGATGAAGCTTTCCTCGCCAATCTCGGACAGGTGTATATTATTCACGGTAAAGGAACAGGTGTATTGCGTACTGGGATTCAAGATTTCCTGCGCCGTCACAAGCATGTTAAAAGCTTCCGGATCGGCAATTATAATGAGGGCGGAACAGGGGTGACGGTAGCCGAGCTGAAATAAGCGCGGCTATCATCCACCCCGAATCCGTTTGAAACCATTACGGCGTTCATGCGTAGAGACTAGGATGATCTGTAATGATTTCACTACCGGAAGGAGTTAGAAAGTGGCGTGAAGGACTACGTAGATCCGTTGCTGGCGCATCCGGTCGGAATGATGGTCGGTTATTTTTCCGTGGCTGTGCTGCAATTAATCGTATTTTTATGGTGTTTTGAACTCGTAACGAAGTATAAGTGCTGGGACGAAATCAAGCGTGGCAATATGGCTGTGGCGATGGCGACAGGCGGCAAGATTTTCGGAATCTGTAATGTGATGCGATTCTCGATCGAGGCACACAGCTCGGTGTACGGAAGCCTTGGCTGGTCGCTCATCGGCTTTTTGCTGCTGATGGTTGCCTATTTTCTATTTGAGTTTCTGACCCCGGTCTTTAATATTGATAAAGAGATTGCTTCGGACAACCGGGCAATCGGCTTGATTTCGATGATTATATCCGTGTCTCTGTCCTATGTGATCGGAGCTTCGATTTTGTAGCAGTGGCAGGATACGAACGGATCATCCAGCACCAAATTTGCAACATGAAAGGAACGGAATAATGGATACAACAGTATGTCCGTGGTGTCATAGTGAAATCGTATGGGACCCTGAGCTAGGTCCTGAAGAATTTTGCCCTCATTGTGGTAACGAGCTGAGCGGATACCGCACACTCAATATCGAGCTGGAGGACGAAGAAGAGCAAGAAGGCGGCGCGTATGCAACGGCTCGCGAGATCGCGGCAGACCCGGCACAACGTATACAGCCTGCTACAAGTGAAAAAGGCAGCGGTCTGGCAAGCCGTGCAGCCACATTGCTGGACGAAGCCGAACTGTTCCAACAACCGAATTTGAGTTCACTCAAAACCGTTGAAAGCTACGGCGATGAGAGCTTTAATATGGTCGATTACGAAGAACAGGTGGAACAGCTACTGGACGGACAGGAAGAAATTCCACAATGCCCGCATTGTCAGGAATATATGCTGCTATCCGGTACACAGCAAATGGGCACAACTGGTTTTACGTCCGCTCAAACATCAGCAGGCACTGCATTCCTGCCAACACCGTATACCGTTAATGTATACGTATGCCCAAGCTGCTTCCATGTACACCAGAGCCTGGACGAATCATCCCGATTGCATATGATCGATGCGCTTTCCGCTTCGAAAGAGCAGTGAAAAGCAGCAAAGTTAAAGGGATAATGTTATAGCAAAGCTTGCAGATGATGCCCGCTAGACAATCGTTCACAGTAGGCGCTATGCTTGAATAAAAGCTCTAAAAGCTCTAAAAGCTCTAAAAGCTCTAAAAGCTCTAAAAGCTCTAAAAGCTCTAAAAGCTCTAAAAGCTCTAAAAGCTCTAAAAGCTCTAAAAGCTCTAAAAGCTCTACAAGCTCTACAAGCTCTACAAGCTCTACAAGCTCTACAAGCTCTATTGTGCAACTTTATCGTCTTGAATAAGTACAGTTTACTTACTGCTTACTCACTGCGATTGCAATAACCGATTACGGCATGAAAATAAAAAGTCAGACCATTCAATGTACTGTAGACATACTGCTTCGCTATCCATATTGGATCGAAGAAGTAGCTACAGTTAACATTGAACGTCTGACTTTTTCTGTTTTATAAATGATACTCACTACGGAACAAAGGCAAGCAAATAAGGCAAAAAGGACGACTAATCATGTTAGTGTACTTCTAACAAGGTGTTCAATGAAAAGTGATTTTGGCGAAGCAAAATAGCTCACTTCTTCTGAATGTATCCTCCTTATTCCTTGCCTGAGTGAATGATGCGTTATGGCAGAACAAGCTGCATTAGATTAGCACATCGTATGTTAAGCTGTAATATCTGGAACGACAATCTGCGGTGTATGAGCTGGCGATGGCTTCGCACTCCGCGTCAAACTGAACAATTCCAATTCTGGTCGCTTCACGCCAGTCAGCTCATCTGCTAGCAGCATCGCCGCAATAGCACTGTACACCGTACCATTTCCGCCATATCCTTCAACAAAGTAGCAATCTGGATACTCTGGATGACTGCCCATATAAGGCAAGCCGTCACGACTGGAGCCAAATGGTGCTGCCCATGCCGATTCGATCGTGAGCGAACCGATGCGTGGGAATAGCTCTTCAACAGCAGCCAGTAGACGCTGGGCTTGATTGATTTTGCGCACTTCCATATTGGCGATATCGGTCAGCGGCTCATCCAATCCACCCGCAATAATACGGTTATCGGCAGTGGTGCGAATGTACAAATAAGGACGTGCCGTTTCCCACAGCATGCTGCGATTGTACCAGCCATCCCAGTTGCTAACTGGCGTAGTGGCAATCGCGTAAGTGTTCATCAGGAAAGCACCGCGATCTTTTTTAATTTCCTGTGTTTCGTAGCCGGTGGAGAATACAACCTTTTTCGCTCGAATCGTATGCTCACCGACATAATGCACGATACCATTGTCAGTAAACGTCTGTCCGGTCACACCTGAATGTTCGAAGACACGTGCGCCATGTCGGCGTGCATCCATCATCAAGCCATGAACGAGTCGATACGGATTCACTTCAGCATCACCATGTGTATAAATGCCACCTGCTCGACTAAAGGAGAAATGCTTTGCAATCCGCGCCTCATCCCAGTAATCCGCTGCGAATCCGTGTCGGCTTAGATTCTCATATTCCTCTTGCAATCCAGCTACGTCATCTGGTTCGCTGGCAAAATACAAACTGCTGCGCGGAATCATCTGAACCGGAATCGGTAACTGTGGCGCAGTGTGAAGTAAATATTCCATCGCATCACGGCATAAGCGATAAAACAGTACCCCATTTTCCTCACCAAATGTATTGATACATGCAGTCAATGTCTTGTCATTCGTATATTGTAGCAGTCCGGTGTTGGCAATCGAGCTACCCTGCCCAATTTTACGTTTCTCCACTACGACTGTACGCAGCCCGCGTTTGGCGAATTCTCTAGCGCACAGTGCGCCGCCCATGCCTCCGCCGATCACGAGCACATCACACTCCAGATTTTCCGTTAATTGTTCATATGCTGGTGTCCGGGGCATCGTGTGTCCCCACATTGTGTCTCTGGTGTGCAAATTCATGTGTATTCGCTCCTTTGGAAGTTAGGTGGAATGATTCGCTGTTAGCGTTAAGTAACCTAATTAGATACATTAACCTAATCCGGTGTATAATGAAGCAGTACATTTAGTAGAAAAGGTATAATCATGCCGCTGCAATTTATCGCTTGTCCGCATTAACGTGAAAATAAGCGTAGACACTTGGCAGAAATGTACGATTCGTGTAATATTTATTATTAATCTTTCGCACTTGGAGGCTATATCGTTATGAAGGAACTTAGCGAGCTAAAGCTGCAAATTCTTGATCTACTCAAGGAAGACGCCAGACGTACCCCACAGCTCATATCCACATTGCTGGGTATTGAAGAAGCCGAGGTCAAACAGGCGATTCAGGAACTAGAAGACGATAATGTGATCGTCAAATATGCAACCGTAGTCAACTGGAGCAAAGTGGATGACGAGACCGTAACTGCACTGATCGAGGTACAGATTACACCGGAGCGCGGACGTGGCTTTGAAGGTATTGCAGAGCGCATCTATTTGTATCCACAGGTGAAATCGGTCTATTTGATGTCCGGCGCCTACGATCTGCTAGTGGAGGTAGAAGGGCACAACCTGAAGGAAGTGGCGAGCTTCGTTTCCGAACGGCTGTCTCCGATTGAATCGGTATTATCAACCAAAACACACTTTATTCTTAAAAAGTACAAACAGGACGGAATTATTTTTGAAGACCATGAAGATGACCGCCGCCTGATTATTTCCCCGTAAAGGAAGATGCATGCTATGATTGTCAACCGAGATCAGACTGCCGGAGAGCAGAAATCAATGGAGTCGTATCTATCACCGCTCGTTCGTGGCATCCAGCCTTCCGGTATCCGCAAATTTTTCGATCTGGTTAGCGCCAGTAAGGATATTATTACGCTGGGCGTGGGCGAACCCGACTTTATTACACCGTGGCATGTACGTGAAGCATGCGTCTATTCATTAGAGCGCGGCTACACCCGTTATACGTCCAATTCCGGCATGCCGGAACTGCGTGAAGCGATTGCCGCGTATTTGGAAAATGAATTTAACACGTCATATGATCCAAAAGACGAAGTGCTTGTAACCGTAGGCGGCAGTGAAGCGATCGACTTGGCACTACGTGCACTGATCGCACCGGGCGATGAGATTTTGATCCCTGAGCCATGTTATATCTCGTATTCGCCGATTACGGCGATTGGCGGCGGTGTACCCGTTGGGATCGAGACCTTTGCTGAAAATAACTTCAAACTGACCGCCGAAGCGCTGGAAAAAAGCATTACACCGCGTTCGAAAATTCTGATCCTCTGTTATCCAAGCAATCCGACAGGCGCGATCATGACCTATGAAGACTGGTTGCCGATTGCCAAAGTGGTGGAAAAGCATGATCTGATCGTCATTTCCGATGAAATTTATGCGGAGCTGACGTATGGCACGAAGCACGTAAGCTTTGCTGCGATTCCCGGTATGCAGGATCGTACAATTCTCGTTAGCGGCTTTTCCAAAGCATTTGCGATGACAGGCTGGCGGATGGGCTATGCTTGTGGACATCCCGATCTTATTTCGGCGATGCTCAAAATTCACCAGTATACGGTAATGTGTGCGCCGGTGATGGGGCAAGTGGCTGCGCTGGAAGCACTGACGAATGGACTGGAAGAGAAGGACAAGATGGTGGAGTCGTATAATCGCCGTCGTCGTCTGATTGTGGACGGATTCCGTAGCATCGGATTGGATTGCCATGAGCCGCAAGGGGCATTTTATGCATTCCCAAGCATTCGCTCCACTGGCTTAAGTTCTGAACAATTTGCCCAGCAGTTGCTAGTAGAAGGGCGTGTGGCGGCCGTACCAGGCACGGTATTCGGACTTGGCGGAGAAGGCTTTATTCGCTGTTCATATGCAACTTCTGTAGCTCAGCTGAGTGAAGCGTTAGAACGCATAGGTTCATTTTTGCATAAAATAAAATAATTACCAGTAATGGTACGGTAAATAAAAAAATGTTAATTTAACCTTTACACCAAATTTCTGCTTCCATTTCGTTAGACCTGTGCTATAATAGGTCTTCGGAAGCAGGAATTTTTTGTTATAAGGAGGGAATTACTTGTATTGTGCTGAATATTCGGTACCAATGTACCGAGGACTTATGCTCTCAGAAAATAAAGCATCTTGGCCACAACAACCGGATTACGCGAGGCAACTAATTTCTCTGGAAAATGAGATTCATATGCTTCGTACACGTATGGAGCAGATGTTTATCGAAAAACAATCGTTTACTGTGGAAGACGTGCTTGAAATTAGTATGTTGCTTGATATCCGAATTAATGAGTACATGCATATGCGCTACAATAGCAAACAGGGGAACTAGCTTGAAATCGCCATCCAGCTACACACATGGAATCGATATCAGATGAGCAACAACCAGGGGTCATCCCATACATAGCCTTTTACAAAGGCGCTAGCACTCCAACAGCTCGAATGGGCGACTTCTGGCCGCACTGCGGTACAGAACGCTTTTTAACTAATGAAGATCCTATAACAGGGTCTTCTTTTTTTGCGTGTTATGGATATGGTATGATGAGACATAGTGAAGTCGAAGGGGGAACACCGGTGAAAGCATGGGTAAAAGGAATCGCGTTGGTACTAGGAATGAGTATGATTGCTATACTGGCAGGCTGTGGTGGCAGTACGGAAAGTGCGGCTGATCCGAATCATGTGCAGATTTTTATTATGGGTAAAGATGGATTTCCACAGGAGTATGCAGATCAGATCGGGAAAAATTTGCAGCAGAAGCTAGGCAATAATATGACTGTAACTGTTAGCACAACGCCGGTGTATTCTGCGGAGAAGCTTGTGCTTGAATATGTAGATCGTACCGACGACATTGTCATTTTGCCAGAAGCGGATATGAAAGGCTATGCGGTGAATGGCGGTCATATGGTGCTGGATCAAGACTTTGATGCGAAGAAGTATAAAGAAGGCGTGACTAAAGGAGCGGCTGATCAGAATGATACAGACGCGGCGAAACAAACCGAGCATTTGTTTGCGATCCCGGTAAGTCAGATGTCTTCGTTTAAAGCGATTGGCTACACCGGCAATGATCTGTATGCGACCATTCCGATTTTTGCCAATCATGATAAAGCGGTGAAGGTGTTGAAGGCGTTGACGGATTGAATGAGCTGTTATGTGATAGATGTCGACGATAATGGTACAGTTCCAATACATGTATCACATATACCGTTTTACGCATAAAAAAATATCGATCGGACGAGCCACACCGTGCATATCATATGCTCACGTTGCGGCTTGTCTTGTATTATGTGGTCGATTCTGATGTAGGTTGGATATAGACATGGATTGTATTTATATATTTTAATAGGATATTGTCATTCGCAGGAGTAACTTGATATTCTCGAGTTCGTTTGGAATGTCGAATACAAGCTGAGTATAACGAAAAGTTGAAATAGAGAGGGGTACAGCAATGAACATTTATACACGTACTGGAGATGAAGGGCAGACTTCGGTCATTGGTGGGCGCGTGCGTAAAGATGATGTACAGGTAGAGGCCTATGGTACGATCGATGAGCTGAATAGCTTTGTCGGTCAGGCGGCTGCGATGACGATGGAAGATCACTTATCCGATTTGCGGGAGGATCTGATTCAGATTCAGCAGGAGTTGTTCGATTGCGGTTCGGATCTTGCTTTTGTACAATTGTCAGAGGATCGCTACAAGGTAGATGGCACGATGGCAGAGCGGTTGGAGCGGTGGATCGATCGCTATGAGAGTGAGAATCCGGCGCTGGAACGGTTTATTTTGCCGGGAGGTAGTG
The DNA here is from genome assembly GCF_039822605.1 of Paenibacillus wenxiniae. Lineage (NCBI taxonomy): Bacteria > Bacillati > Bacillota > Bacilli > Caryophanales > Paenibacillaceae > Paenibacillus > Paenibacillus wenxiniae. Next base: position 762,793 of record NZ_JBCGUH010000001.1, on the reverse strand, counting down.
CGCTGGCTGCATCGCTGCATGTGTGCCGTACCGTATGTCGTCGTGCTGAACGTCGCGTCGTTACACTGGCAGCAGAGCAGGAGATCAATCCGGCGGTACGGCAATATTTGAATAGACTGTCGGATTATTTTTTTGTGGTGGCGCGTACTGCGAATGTACGAGCTGGTGTAGCCGATGTGGAATATGTGCGCAGTGCGCGTGTATTTCGGCGTAATGAAGAGTGAGGTAGACGCTGACGAATAGGGGCGTAAGCTATGTTTGATACAGCGTTGAAAGAGAGGACTATATAGCAATATGAATGACAGCAACAATATGAATGACCGTAATAGGAATGGCAATGAAGCTAAGTTTAGCCATCCCGATGTGCAGGATTATTATCCACCGATTGTGTATACGGTTGAGCCAAAAGATGAAGGCATGTTGCTCAAAACGATACTGAATCGCCGTATGGGGATTTCGCGCAAGCTGTTGTCCCGATTGAAAATGACGCAACTTGGTGTGGCGTTAAACGGACAGCGTGTGTATGTCGATCACAAAGTACAGGGCAATGATGTGATTGAAGTGCGTATGCTGCGTGAAAGTTCGGAAGATATTTTGCCACAGCCGATGGAGCTTCATATTTTGTTTGAAGATGAGCATCTGCTCATTTTAAATAAGCCTGCGGGTGTAATTGTGCATCCAACGCATGGACATTATACCGATACACTGGCGAATGGTGTGGTGCATTACTGGAAGGAGAAAGGTGTACAATTCCGGTTTCGTCCTGTGCATCGCCTCGATCAAGAAACATCAGGCGTACTGGCGATTGCGAAAAATCCATACGCCCATCAACATATTTCCGAACAGATGATTCGTGGTGAAGTGTTCAAATCGTATAAAGCATATGTGCATCATTGCCCACAGCCGTCCTCCGGTCGCATTGAAGGGGCGATTGATCGTCATCCCGAGCATACGCATATCCGCACCGTTACACCAGACGGTTATTATGCGGCTACTCGTTATGTGACACTGGACACATTCGCCGGGCATGATGCAGCGCTAATATCGCTGGAGCTGGAAACGGGGCGTACCCATCAGATTCGAGTGCATATGAAACATATCGGATGTCCGCTAATTGGCGATCCGATGTATGGCTATCCAGCAGACAATGAGCTGGCACCAAAAGCAACGACAGCGGATGCAGATCGTATTAGCGAGCTAGATCGTATCGTAAATCGGCAGGCGCTGCATGCGTATGAGCTTGGATTTGTCCATCCGGCAACTGGAGAACAGTTGCTATTTCAAGCGCCATTGCCGGCTGATTTGGAGCGATTGGATCAGCATCTGCGTCAGCAGGAAGATATCCAGTGATCGGGAGTGCTCAACATGAGTGAAATGGCTTAACACAGATAAGATAGCTCCGCATGAATAAGAGTGCTCAATACGAGTAAGATTGCTCAACATGAACAGGATGGCTAAACGTGAATAGTCTTGATTAATAAACGATACGATAGTGGGCATCTGCTCCTAACTCAACACATATTAATCTACATGGATCGAATACATTACAAGGACCGAGTACATTACAAGTCATACTCACCTCTACATTTCTTCGTAGAAGTGAAATATATGTTACCCTGTACAAGTTTTATATATTTTCTAAAGGAGACGATCGATAATTATGAGTAAATTAACCGTATATCAATACCCACCATGCAGCACCTGCCGCAATGCGATCAAATGGTTAAAAGCGCAAGGGCACGAGCTGAATCTGATCCATATCGTTGATGCGCCGCCAACGGCTGAGCAATTACGTGAACTGGTCGAGCATAGCGATGTAGAATTGAAAAAGTTTTTTAATACAAGTGGTGAAGTGTATAAAAGTCTTAGTTTGAAAGATAAGTTGCCCACGATGAGTGCAGAAGAACAGCTGGAGCTACTGTCGCAAAATGGGAAGCTGATCAAGCGTCCGATTGTTACGGATGGCGACAAAGTAACAGTTGGCTTTAAAGCAGATATGTATGAACAGGCGTGGAAAGCTTAACATATACCGAGCTAGCTAAAAGATAGCTGGTAGCCTTAGCGTTCATTAACGTCTACTCAAGCTCTTTAATATTGTTAAATCTCATTACATTTTATTGCATCTAATTACATCTAATTACAGCTAAATAAAGACCGTTAAAGCTAACATCGTTGCACAATCGATCGATTGTGATTCCAGCCATCTAACAAACGCTAGTAGTATCTGTATACACAATTTATAAACAAGCACAGTGTCTGTGCAAGTCGCGATCATTCATGATAAACTCCTCCTAACTTACATAAGGAGGAGTTTTTGTTATGTCTGACGATGCTACATCTACTGGGTTCCCTCATTATGAGCTGCAACCAGCCTCTTTCAGCGATGCGGCCTGGATAGCCGAGTTGCGTGCACTTGTCTTAAAAGAGGATTTGACACGTCTGCATCGATACGATGAAAAGCGTGTGCGAGAGCGGTTTTTGAACTCTTTTCAACCGGATTATACAAAGCTGATTATGGTGGATCAATCGCCTGTAGGCTGTATTGCTTTACGCCCGGAGCAGCAAGGTGGTTATGTGCTGGAACACTTTTATATTCATCCCCATCATCAAGGAAAGGGCATTGGCAACGCCGTATTGAATGAGGTGCTATGGGATTCCAAACTGTATGGACATACCGTTACATTAAATGTATTGCAGGGCAGTCCGGCACGTCGCTTATATGAGCGGCATGGCTTTGAACAGAGTGAACAGGATGAAATCGATGTGTTTATGAAGCGATCGATCGAAGCGTAAATGAAAGATTTTGCATAATGAATCGAGTTGTATCCTGTGATCTATCGATCTTCTGCTATTATTTAGAAAACGTATGCGATATCAATGTACTAAACTGTATTTTCTATTGAAGATGATGTTCAAATCCAACGCTTCGTAAAGCAGAGTATGCAGAGAACAGTTCAATTCATCCCGGGCGCATATACAAAAGGTTCCTGATTCACTTGAGGAGCTTTTTTCTATTCATAAATATGCCCTATAAAACGTTGTGAATAGTTGTACAGCTTTGAACAAATTCGGTATGATAGAATCAAACTGGTTTTACACGCATAGGGGAGAATACACATTGACTGAATTGAAACAACAAAAAATGATGCTCGTTGACGGTATGGCGCTTTTGTTCCGCGCTTATTACGCCACAGCACAGACTGGCTATATTCGTCGTACAAAAGCAGGCGTGCCAACCAATGCGATTTACGGCTTTGTGCGCTATTTATGGGATGCGGTTAGCCTGTACGAACCGACGCATATTGCTTGCTGTTGGGATCTGGGTACACAGACGTTCCGGCGTGAAGAGTTTGCCGATTATAAGGGTAACCGGACAGCAGCACCGGACGATCTGATTCCGCAATTCGATCTGATCTGGGATGTGACCGAGAGCATGGGCATTCCGAATTTGAGTGCACCGGGCTATGAAGCAGATGATTGCATCGGTACACTGGCACGCGAACTGGAGCAGGGCATGGAGGTTATGATTTTGACCGGGGACCATGATATGCTACAGCTGGTGGATCATCGTACGAGCGTGATTATTATGAAAAAAGGCTATGGCAACTATAAGGTATACACACCGGAATCATTGATGGAAGAAAAAGAACTGACACCCGCGCAAATTATCGATATGAAGGCGCTTATGGGCGATACAAGCGATAACTATCCAGGCGTTAAAGGCATCGGTGAAAAGACGGCTGTGAAGCTGGTGAAGGAATACGGCTCGGTAGAAGGCATTCTCGAACATCTGGACAAGCTGACTCCATCGGTTCGTAAAAAGATCGAAGCGGATCTGGATATGCTGCATCTGTCGCGTCGTTTGGCTACGATTCATTGCGAAGTGCCTGTCGTATGTACGCTCGACGAATGTTTATTACTGCTGGAAGATAACAAAATTATCGATAAATTTGAGGAGCTTGAGATCAAAAGCCTGTGCTCTATGCTGGGGGTTGGCGTATTTTGAGCATAAGATTCATGCGCAGGCCGCGGCGTCTGCTGGCGTTGCTGCTTGCTTGTGTGCTGCTGATCAGTCTGGTCTCGATCGCACCTGCGCAACAGATGAGCGCAGCTGGTAACAGTCTTAGTGCGAAGACGGTCACCGTTAAGGCAGCTGGTCGCAATTTTACCGTCAAAACGGTGCGTATTCCGAAAGGAACAGCAACGGCGGTCGGTTTGGCAGATCATCGTGTGGGACGTACCGCCTCTTTAGCGGCGATCGCTTCTTCCTATGGAGCGAAGGCGGCGATCAATGGAGCCTTTTTCGATTCGTATGGCGGGCCACCTGATCCATACGGTACATTAATATCCGGCGGTCGGCTGATGCATATCGGACGCTATGGTACGACGATTGGTTTTACAGCTAATGGTACCGCAATGATGGATTCACTGCGCATCGAGGTGTCCGGTCAGGTTTCGCCACCAGAGGGGCGCAGCTCAAGCTGGTATGCCGTCTGGTTTAACCGTATCCCCTCTTCAACAGCAAGTGGTACATCAATTGTGTACACACCTGATCGTGGGCTAACAACCGGTTATACAGGTGGTGTAGCGGTCACTGTCCGTAGTGGCAAGGTCGTTTCGAAAAAAAACAATGCCAGCAGTGCCATTCCATCTGACGGTTATGTGATCGTGTTTAGTGGCGATATGAAATCGATGGCAGATCGTTTTGTCGTCGGCTCCAAAGTAACGATGGATATTCGTTATACCAATATCGACGGCAAGGCAATTCCGTGGGAAAATGTAGTTACCGCTGTCGGCGCAGGTCCACGATTGGTGACGGATAGTAAGCTGTCTCTAAACGCTGCGGCAGAAGGTTTTCAAGACCCGAAAATTCTGAATGCTGCCGGTGCACGTAGCGGCATCGCTATTATGGCAGATGGCTCTGTTATGATCGCCACGGTGCCCGGTGCCACGATGAAGCAATGGGCAGCGGTGATGCAGAAGCTTGGCGCGGTACAGGCGATGAATCTGGATGGAGGCGCTTCCTCCGGCATGCTGGCTGGCGGTAAAGTGGTCACTTCACCAGGACGTTTGCTCAGCAATACACTTGTATTCGGTGGCACCTCAAATTAATTGCAGGTGCGACGATAGGAATGCGTTTGCTTGCGCCTGGAAGTTAGGACTAACTTTATAGGTAGAAACAAAGCCTATCGTTGCAATCAAACCGTGTACGACATGCAGGTATTCATTTTAAAAATGATGTATCGCTTGATTCCTATTCACATGTTAAGGCTCTTCATCATAATAAAAGCATCGACGCGGTGTGACATTTTGACATGCAATCGACATATTGCTGCGTTATGATGAAGAGCCTGCACATACTTATTATTGACCATCCATAGGATGCTGCAAAGGAGACGCATGATTAATGAGAAAACTTGGAGCAATTGAGGCAGGCGGTACCAAATTCGTATGTGGAATCGGAACAGAGGATGGACAAATTTTGGAACGGGCAAGCTTCCCGACCGAAACGCCAGAGATTACGATGAAAAACGTCGTATCGTTTTTTGAAGGCAAAGACATTGCGGCGATGGGTATCGGTTCGTTTGGCCCGATTGACCCGATTGTGGGTAGTCCGACATACGGATACATAACGACAACCCCGAAGCCACACTGGGGTCAGTTCGATCTGGTAGGACATATGAAACAGCATTTTTCGGTACCGATGTCCTTTGATACCGATGTGAATGGTGCAGCGCTAGGCGAGTACACATGGGGTGCAGCACGCGGTCTGGATAGCTGTATGTACATTACAGTTGGTACAGGCATCGGTGCGGGTGCTGTCGTGGATGGCAAAATGCTGCACGGTCTATCTCACCCGGAAATGGGTCATATTCTCGTTCGTCGTCATCCAGAAGATACATTTGAAGGCTTTTGCCCGTATCATGGTGACTGTCTGGAAGGGATGGCGGCAGGTCCAGCAATCGAAAAGCGCTGGAATATGAAAGGCTCCGAGCTAACTCCTGATCATCCAGCATGGGAAATGGAAGCTTATTACCTCGCCCAGGCTCTGATGAATTATGTACTCATTCTGTCTCCGCAAAAGATTATTATGGGTGGTGGTGTGATGAAGCAAGAGCAATTGTTCCCGCTCATTCGCACCAAACTGAGCGAGCTATTAAACGGTTACGTACAGCATCCTAGTCTGTCCCAGAACCTGGATCAATATGTCGTCTATCCAGAGCTTGGGGATAATGCAGGTCTGTGCGGTGCCATTGCGCTAGCGAAGCTCGCACTAGAGGGAGAGGAAGGTGCAACGATTGGCTAAGCCAAATCAGAAAAAGAAAAGTAATCCTGAGATGAAGCGTCAGCAACAGCAGGCGTATAAGCAGAAGGAACAAGAACGTCAACGCAAAACGATGCGTAACCTGATCATCGGTACGGTAGCGGTTATCGCGATCGTCGTCGCGCTGATCGTGTTGATTCCAAACAACAAAACAGAAGGTGTCCGCACGACATTTGATTACAGTCAAATGCCGGTGAAAGGCGATGCCAATGCACCGGTGAAAATTGTGGAGTTTGGCGATTTTAAGTGTCCGGTCTGTAAACTATTTAACGAGCAGATCGTGCCGAAAATTCAGGCGGATTTCGTTGACAACGGTACAGTATCGATGTACTTTGCCAACTTCCCATTTATCGGCCCGGATTCCACGACAGCGGCGCTCGCAGCAGAATCGGTCTATCACCAGAAGAGCGATGCATTTTGGCCTTATCTGGATGAACTGTATACGAATCAAAAGGATGAGAATACGAACTGGGCAACACCGGATTATCTCGTTCAGTTAGCGGAGAAAGCGAAGCTCGGCATCGATACTACCAAGCTACGCGCAGATATCGATAACAAAACGTATGCCGATCAGGTCAATGCCCAGTACAAAAAAGGGCAGGAACTGAATATTCCGGGTACGCCGTCGATCTTTATTAACGGCGTGCAATATACGGGTGATCTCGGAGACTATAACGGAATCAAAGCAGCTATCGAAAAAGCACAGGCTGAAGCGAAAAATCAGACTGGATCGGAGGGCTGACGGATATGGGGACGAGCGGCTTTAAGCTGTTTTTGTCGAGATATTATCTGTATCTAGCCTGGATTGTCGCCATCATCGCCACAGGCGGCAGTCTATTTCTAAGTGACGTCCTTCACTGGGAACCGTGCAAGCTGTGCTGGTACCAGCGAATCTTTATGTACCCGCAGGTGATTCTGCTTGGCATCGCCGCCTATCGCCATGATCGCCGCATCGTCAGCTATGCTATGCCGATGACGATCATCGGCGGCTTGATCGCCATCTATCATTATGCAAAGCAGCATATCCCTGCATTGGATCAACTCGTCCCTTGCACAGGCGGCGTATCGTGCAGCAAAGATTATTTCGAATACCTGGGCTTCATCACGATTCCATTTATGGCACTGGTTGCGTTTGCCGTCATCACCCTATTGCTCTGGCTCGGTAGCCGTGCATATGATAAGGTAGCAGGCGCGGAAGAGGCGGAATAAGCGCAATAAGATGGGAGGAAGTGGATTAGTCTAAAGTGATACCGATCGAATGATGATCTAGCAATCAATGATGATGTAGCATAGAAATTCGATCCACTGGAAAAAAGAAAAACAAAGCGAAATCTTAACTAAGGCGTGTAAGCAACATGTTTATGTTGTTGACACATATATGAGTTGGCGTACATGTCCTAAAATCGCAATAATAAAGAGTTCCTTTTTCGTATCGAAGAAGGAACTCTTTGTCTATTTATTTATCTGTCTATCTAGCAATCATCCATACTACATGCTCACTCTGGCATAAATACAAGTATCCGTCCAACGAAGCCCATCCGCAGACAAATCCTCATTTTTCAAAATTCCTTCCAGCACGAATTTCCTCCACAACCACCAATATTCCACTTTAATTTCCCCCTTAAACCAGTTAATATTTTTCTGTAAGGGCTTTCTACCTCAAAATGTGGTTAATGAATAGATAGCACCCGAGTGACCTTCAACAGGACGACATCATCGGAACCTGTCCGGCACGGCCGGAACGTGGCAGTGGTCGATTAGCATCAGCGATAATTAAGTGATACCAACACATCTACTAGCTTACCTGAAGAAAGGGGCACGACCTGATGAGAGAAGGATCAACTATCTATGAAGTGGAACCGTGGGTAATTCGGGAAACTTCATTTAATCCGCAATACAATCGTCGTAGTGAAACGGTATTTACCGTTGCCAATGGCTATATCGGAATGCGCGGGCATTTTGAGGAAGGCATGGATGTGCCGGAAGTCGACGCGCTGAATGGTACATACCTGAATGGTTTTTACGATTCGGCAGATATTATTTATGGTGAGGAAGCGTATGGCTATGCGCGTAAGCGTCAGACGATGCTCAATGTGACCGACAGCAAGATTATCGAACTGTGGATCGAAGGTGAACGCTTCAATCTGATGGCTGGGCGTATTATCGATTATGAGCGTGTGCTGAATATGCAGACCGGTATTTTGACACGTCGAATGACATGGGAGAGTGGCCGAGGTAAATGTATTTCGATCTGTATCGAGCGCCTTGTTTCGTTTGAAAATAAACATATGGCGATGATTCGTTATACCGTGAAGCCACTCAATTTCTCCGGCGAGATCACACTCGTATCGGCGCTGAATGGTGAAGTGCACAATGAAATAAGCGAAGGTGATCCACGTGCAGGGGCTGCTTTTACCGGACAGGTGTTAAATACGATCGGTAAGCTGAGTGAACGCACACGGATGGCATTGGAACAGCGCACATCGGAAACGGAGTTTAATCTGTACTGTGCCGCAGATCATCGTGCCAATCGCAAATACGAGCTGAAAACGGAAGAGCAGGAACAACGCATCGAAAAACATTTTGTGTTCAACCTTCAACAGGATCAGGAAGCCGTATTGGAAAAGAGTATCGTCTATTACACTTCCCGCGATTACGAGCCTGCTCATTTGCCTATTCTGGCAGAATCGACACTGGATGATATGTTAAAAGACGGCTTTAATACGCTTGCCAAGCTACAACAGGATCACCTGAACGCTTTCTGGGAAACGGCAGATATTCAGGTGGAAGGAGACGAGAAGCTCCAGCAAGGGTTACGTTTTAACGCGTTCCATCTGTTCCAGTCGGTTGGTCGAGACGGTAAAACGAATATTGGTGCAAAAGGGATTACTGGTGAAGGGTATGAAGGGCATTATTTCTGGGATACCGAAACGTATATTATGCCATTTTTCCTGTATACGCAGCCTGAGTTAGCTTCCCAGTTGCTCGAATTCCGTTACCATACGTTGCCGAAGGCGCGTGAGCGTGCCGTAGAGATGGCTGCACTGGGTGCATTGTACCCGTGGCGTACAATCGGTGGGGAAGAGGTATCTGCATATTACCCGGGTGGTACGGCGCAATATCATATTAATGCGGACGTGGCGCATGCGGTGATTCAATATGCAGAAGCGACCGATGACGAGCATTTTTTGCAAACGAAAGGTTTGGAGATGCTGGTCGAGACGTGCCGCTTCTTCCTGTCGGTAGGGGACTGGATTCCAGGTAAAGGCTTCTGCATTAACGGCGTTACAGGCCCGGATGAATATACAGCGATTGTGAACAATAACACCTATACCAATATGATGGTTAAAGATCAGCTGGAATTTACAGCGCGTAAGCTGAAAAAGTGGAAAGAAGACGATTTTGCCCATTATGAGTCGCTTATTGGTAGTCCGATGGGACTGACCGATGACGAGATCGCTGTATGGGAACGTGCGGCTGATTCCATTTACATTCATCGCCAGAGTGGTCTAATCGGTCAGGATGATTCGTTCCTGGACAAAGGCATCTGGGACTTTGAAAATACACCGTCTGACAAATACCCGCTATTGCTGCATTATCATCCGCTCGTCATTTATCGTCATCAGGTGCTCAAACAAGCGGATTTGATCCTATCGATGTATTTGCTTGGTCATCGGTTTACGAAGATCGAGAAAGTGCGTAACTATGGCTATTATGAGCCGTTAACGACGCATGACTCGTCTCTATCTGCCGCGATTCATGCGATTATGGCTGCCGAGCTGGGCACGATGGACCCGGCGTATGAGTTCTTTATTCAATCGGCACGGATGGATCTGGATGACTTTCATAACAATGTTAAAGATGGTATTCACGCCGCATCGATGGCAGGAAGCTGGCTGACGATTGTGGGCGGATTTGCAGGCATGCGTCAGCATAATGGAATGCTGCATTTTGAACCGAAACTACCGCCCAACTGGACGCGCTATAGCTTCCGTGTGCAATTCCAGAACCGTCTGCTGGACATTACGATCGAGCAAAATATGACGACGTATCGCATCATTCGCGGTGAGCCGCTAACGATATCGCATTATGATGAACAGCGTGTAGTCGCGATGACACGACCGCTGGAAATTAAAAACCGGATGCTGAAAGCCGTCATTTTCGGTCTGGAAGGTGTACTCATTCCGATGCCGAGCATGGAAGATACAAGCTATGCCGAAGCCTACACACCGGATGCTATTCCAGAGGAAGAGTCCGAGCGAACAGAGCAGGAATCGCAGAGAGCCGCCCACGCCGAGGCTTCGTTAAAACGGCATAATGAAAAAGAAAGTCGCAAAGAGGCAGAAGCACAAGCGGCTGCCGCTGCTGAGGAAAAGCAAAACAAACAGAATGAGAAGGCCAAACAAGCTGCGGTATCGTCTGCACCTGATCCTAGTGCTGCAACACGTCATGCAGATGCTAGCTCCAAAGAATCCACTGCCTCTAACAAAAAGTCGTTGAAAAAGAACGATACGAGCAGTAAAGAAGCGGCTACAGCACAGGATGCAGGTGCAGCAGCCAAAGGAGCCAATGCGGAAGTATCGCCTGCGAAGAAGCAAATCCAGGCGGATCATATCGAAGCGCCGATTTTACGGGTAGAGACGATGGATGTAGAGCAGCTCAAACGCGAATTTTTACTTCCAGGTGCCGAGGATTTGCTTATTCAGCTTCGTGAGCAAAATGTAGCTGTCCTGCTGGCATCTGATCGTCCAGATGCACGCCGAATTATGGAACGACTTGGAATGGAACATTATTTCTCCTCCATCGTGCAGGCGCAGGATATTACGCATCCGAAGCCAGATCCAGAAGGTTTTATTCTCGTCGCCGAGTCGGTAGGCATTCATCCGTACCATTGTATGGTCATCGAGGATTCGCCGGATTGTCTGCAATCGGTTCGTCAGGCGGGCATGAAAACGATTGGCGTGAGCCTGCATCATATTGTGGACAACGCCCATTTCACTGTTGCCAGTCTGGAGCATTTGAATGCAGAGACGATGGAACGGTGGATGGAAATTCCATAATGGTGAGATCGTGTATAGGGACAGTTGTTGTTTGGAACGTTATGTGTTCGCACTATGTAGTACGGTTATTTGCATAGAGGATACAAGGCGGATATGGAGCCGATATGAAACAACAATAAAGTATGAACACACATCGATATAAAGCAGATGTAGAGCAGTGAAGCGTGAACACACATCGATACAAAGCAGATGTAGAGCAGTGAAGTGTGAACACACATCGATACAAAGCAGATGTAGAGCAGTGAAGTGTGGATACACATCGATACAAAGCAGATGTAGAGCAATGAAGCGTGGACACATCCGATATAAAGCTAAAACAAACGTATAGGCAATTGCTATCAATCAGATACAGAGGCGTGAAAAGTAAATAGTCAGCTGGAATAAAATCGATATCAAATAATAAAAGCCCCTTTCGTAAGTGAAAGGGGCTTTTATTATGCATTTTCCCAAGCATCGCTTGAGTAGGTGCTGTATCTTTATACGAAATACGAAATACGAAATACGAAATACGAAATACGAAATACGAAATACGAAATACGAAATTTCGGGATATTTGTTACCTTACGAGTCGGTAGAGCTACATCACGATAACATCCAAACGTTCAGATCCAATCCTTTTTACGGAAAGTAAAGAACATCGTTAAACCGAGCGCAATCATAATGCCGATGACCATTGGATAGCCATAATGCCATTTCAGCTCAGGCATATTTTCAAAGTTCATCCCATAAATACCGGTAATTACGGTCAGTGGCATGAATATGGTCGTAATCGCGGTAAACACGCGCATAATTTCGTTGGCGCGGTTAGCGATACTGGACTGATATGCTTCACGTAAGTTGCCCATCAGATCGCGGAACGTATCGAACATCTCAGATACTTTAACCGCATTCTCGTACACGTCACTAAAATATTTTTGCAATTGATCATCGATTAGACGCAGATCCTTTTTGTTCAGTGTATTGATCACTTCGCGTTGCGGGCCAAGTACACGTTTGAGCCATAAAATCTCACCGCGCAAACCGATAATTTCGTTCAAATGCGACTTTTTTGTACTCATCAAAATGCTTTCCTCAAGCCGTTCCATCTGATCCTCGATCCGGTCACCGACGGTAAAGTAGTTATCTACCACCAAATCGACGAGCAGATACATAAATTTGTCGGGACGACTCACTTCTTCTTCCCACAAAATCGGCTTGAGTGTGCGCAGCTCGCTGATCTTTTGCTTCGTTACCGTAATAATAAAATGCCGTCCGAGAAAAATATTTAGTGCGCGCAAAAAAATCTCTTCATCGTCGAAACGAATACTGTTCACAACGATAAAGTAGTGATTTTCGTAAATTTCGATTTTTGGCCGCTGCTCTTCATCGCCCATCATGTCCTCAACCGCCAGATCATGTAGCATAAAGAGTGGTTGAAGCAAGATCAGATCATCAAGACCAGCGTCAATCCAGTAAAAGCCTTCCTCCGGTGCAACTAGTGTTTCATTAACATCCTCAACCAGCGTGAAATTGCCGGCGTTTACGTGCCGAATTTTCATAGTATGCTCTACTCCTTTTTCATCTTAAATGAGCAGGAAAAGAGACGGCAATTGTACACACTTCTATAAAGCTTCGCTATTATATGAAAATGATCTTTTCAACATGGCGCGCTCCTTCGGTATCCTATTGTCGTTCCATTCCTGTAATTGTGTATATCGCTCTTGTAAGCTCGCCCTCGGGTCGCCTTCCATCTTGAAATTCACCTCTTTATAGTCTTTTTGAATGATATCGTATACGCAATGTTTTATGAAAAACATGAAAATACGTCAAATACTTGTTAAGTATACCGTGGAGACAGCAGGCTTTCAAGTGTAGTATTAGTGATTTTCTAACACGGAGTGAAATGGGAAAGAATTTTTGGCGCACGCTTAATATTGTACTGATCCAGTGTTAGTGAATTTCTAACACGGGGTACAATAAAAAGGATTTTGGCATGAGCAAAATATTGTACTGATCCAGTGTTAGCGATTTCCTAACACGGGGTACAATAAAAAGGATTTTTGCGTCAGCAAAATATCGTACTGATTCAGTGTTAGCGATTTCCTAACACGGGGTACAATAAAAAGGATTTTTGCATCAGCAAAATATTGTACTGATCCAGTGTTAGCGATTTCCTAACACGGGGTACAATAAAAAGGATTTTTGCGTCAGCAAAATATTGTACTGATCCAGTGTTAGCGATTTCCTAACACGGGGTACAATAAAAAGGATTTTTGCGTCAGCAAAATATCGTACTGATCCCAGTGTTAGTGCGCCAACTCCATTTTACTAGTCTAACTTATTTATCGGCTGAACAATCTCTTGACGATAGGTAGGAAAGTAGTATAAATTATGGTATAAGTAATTCCGTATTTCCTGTTTTACCCTACAATCCAATACAGCGAATCTTATCAAGAGCAGGCGGAGGGACTAGCCCTATGAAGCCCGGCAACCGGCAGTCATATACTGTACGGTGCTAATTCTAGCAGAGATACAGGTACATCCTACGATGAAGTATCTGGTATCTGCTGACAGATGAGAGAGGCGCTATACAGACGCAGCTTGTTTGCGTATACGACCTTTCTCAGCTCCAACGAGAAAGGTCTTTTTGCGTATTTGCGCACCTCCTTTCATAATTCGGGCACGCTGTTCGCTGCATGACCAACCACTTACAAGGAGTGAATCACAATGCCAATCAAAATTCCAGACAGTTTACCGGCAAAAGAAATTCTGACCGGAGAAAATATTTTCGTTATGGACGAATCGCGTGCGTACCAGCAGGACATTCGTCCGCTGCGCATCGCCCTGCTGAACCTGATGCCGACGAAAGAAACGACGGAAACCCAGCTGCTACGTTTGCTCAGTAACAGTCCACTACAGGTAGATGTGTATTTGCTGCATACTCGCTCGCACATTTCCAAAAACACATCGGCAGAGTACCTGAATGCCTTTTACAAAACATTCCCTGAAGTGAAACACTTACGCTTTGATGGTCTGATCGTCACCGGCGCACCCGTCGAGACGATGGAATTTGAAGATGTGAACTACTGGGAAGAGATTCAGGAAATCTTCGATTGGAGCAAAACAAATGTCACGTCGACGATGCATATTTGCTGGGCTTCACAGGCGGGGCTGTATCATCATTTTGGTGTGCCAAAAGTCGATCTGCCAGAAAAATGTTTTGGCGTCTTCCCGCACACATTAAACAAAAATAATGTACCGTTGCTGCGTGGTTTTGACGAATGGTACTATGCACCACATTCACGTCATACCGAAGTGCGTCGTGAAGATATTGAGAATGTGCCAGGCCTTGAAATTTTGTCAGAGTCCGATGAGGCAGGCATCTATATTGTAGCGACCCAGGATGGCAAACAGATTTTTGTTACCGGTCATTCGGAGTACGATCCATTGTCGCTCAAATGGGAATATGACCGCGATATCGCTAAAGGAATGGATATCGCCGTACCGAAAAACTATTTTCCCAATGATGACCCAACCCGCACGCCACCGTCTAAATGGCGCGCACATGCCAATCTGCTCTTTTCTAACTGGCTGAACTATTATGTGTACCAGGAAACACCATACGATCTGGAAAGCGAGAAGGCCGCTGCTGGAACGTATTCTATCTGATATGGATACCGATGGAACATATCCATTACATCGAAGTCTGCTTCAGGAGTTGGAAGAAGCGTTCTCGACAGGACCTATTCGCGACTATGAAGTGCCCAATCCAGAACATGTGATCCAGGCGGCCCAGCATATATATGTAGAAGGTGAACCTCGAGCCTGGTGGTTAGGGCTAAAACATCTCGTACATCGACAGTATATGGATCATGAGTCGTCCTATATAGCGATCCGAGATATTGTGCAGCAATATGGTGCTACCGTTAGCCCAACGGATCAGAAGCTGCTGTTCATGATTGATGAAGATAATGAAAGGCATCATGTCTACACATTAACATGGGATGAAATGGTGCATGTGATCGCGGAATGCCGCTTTTTTGAATATTATATTTGCCCCCATGATTATAGCTGGTTACTGTGTGAGAACGAACACGGAGAGTTTTTATTGTGTATGAGTTCATAATTTTCATTTTTTATTAGAAACTATGTTTAGAAACGATGTTAAATTTGATTGGATATCTGAGGAGGACGTAACGAATGACGTACAAAAAGAATCAGCAATCATCGCTTAGTATTGAAAGCCGGCTTGCCCAGATCGGATCGGTGGATGAGCCGGTAACAGGAGCTATTAATTTCCCGATTTATCAATCGACCGCATTCCGTCACCCGGAGCTTGGCAAAAGCACGGGCTTTGACTACATTCGCACGACCAATCCTACGCGGGCGATACTGGAACAATCGATTGCTGAACTGGAGGCAGGCGATGCTGGTTTTGCCTGTAGTTCCGGTATGGCGGCGTTACAAACGATCTTTGCGATGTTTGGACAGGGTGATCATCTAATCGTTTCGCTTGATCTGTATGGCGGTACGTATCGTTTACTGGAACGCATTATGTCCAGATTTGGGGTGAGCGCTTCGTATGTGGATACGAACGATCTGGACGCGCTGGAGCGTGTACGTCAGGACAATACACGTGCTGTATTTATTGAAACGCCAACGAATCCGCTGATGATGATTACGGATATCGCAGCAGTGACCGGCTGGGCAAAGCAGCATGAACTGATTACGATCGTGGACAATACGTTGCTAACGCCATTTTTCCAGCGTCCGATCGAGCTTGGCGCTGACATTATTATTCATAGTGCAAGTAAATATCTAGGTGGTCACAACGATGTATTAGCAGGGCTGATCGTGACCAAAGGTGAAGCATTGTCAGAAGAGATCGCTTTCCTGCATAACTCGATCGGTGGCGTGCTGTCGCCAAGTGACTCGTATCAGCTGATGAGAGGGATGAAGACGCTGGCACTGCGGATGGAGCGTCACGAATACAATGCGCTTACGATCGCCAAGCATTTACAACAGCATCCGCAAATTGCGCAGGTGTTCCATCCAGGCTTGCCGGATCATCCAGGCTATGATGTGCAAAATCGCCAATCGAGCGGAAACACGGGCATTTTCTCCTTTAAAGTAACCGATGCCCGTTATATCGCGCCAATTTTGCGTCATATTAAACTGATCGCTTTTGCGGAAAGTTTGGGCGGTGTGGAATCGCTTATGACGTATCCAACGATACAGACGCATGCGGATATTCCTGTAGAAATTCGCGAGGCGGTCGGCGTGGATGAACGTCTGCTGCGCTTCTCGGTCGGGATTGAGCATGTGGATGATCTGATTGCCGATCTGGATGCAGCGCTGGAAGCGGCTCGTCTTGAAATTGAAGGAGCGTGAATGGAATGAGTGAAAACAATTCAAATCAGCCGCCAACAGGAACAGACACGGGGGCAACGAATCCGGTTTCAGCATCGACAGCATCTACTGGGAGTAGCACAGCGCCGAAGCGCAATATTCCACCACGCAGTTTGGAAACGAAGCTGATTCATTTTAACGGTTCGGTGGATCAGGCGACAGGTGCATCCAGTGTACCGATCTATCAGGCATCGACTTTTCATCAGGATGATATTCTCAATCCACCGCAGCATGATTACAGCCGTTCAGGGAATCCGACCCGGCAGGCGCTGGAAGATTATATTGCGCTACTGGAAGGCGGCACACGCGGATTTGCCTTTGCTTCCGGTATGGCCGCGATCTCGACTGCATTTCTGCTGCTGTCGGCTGGCGAGCATGTGATCGTGACTGAAGATGTGTATGGTGGTACGTACCGATTGCTAACGACGGTGCTTAACCGTCTGAATATCGAGATTAGCTTTGTCGATATGACCGATCTGGAGCAGGTAAAAAGTGCACTTCGTCCGAATACACGTGCCGTGTATATGGAGACGCCATCCAATCCAACGTTGAAAATTACCGATATTCATGCGGTCACCGAGTGGGCGAAAGAGCATCATCTGCTGACGCTGCTCGACAATACATTTATGACCCCTTACTATCAGCGTCCGATCGAACTCGGGGTGGATATCGTGTTGCATAGCGCAACTAAGTTCCTCGGCGGTCATAGTGATGTGCTGGCTGGACTGGCGGTCACACGCACACTGGAACTCGGCAAACAGCTCAAGCATTTGCAAAATGGACTCGGTACGGTGCTTGGTCCACAGGATTCATGGCTGCTTATGCGCGGCATGAAAACACTGGCAGCACGGATGTCACATAGCGAGAAAAGCACAGCACGCATCGCCGAATGGCTGCAAACGCGCAGTGATATCGAAGCGATTTACTACCCTGGCTTATCGACCCATCCCGGTCATGAGATCCATACATCGCAATCAACTGGCTATGGCTCGGTGATCTCATTCGATGTCGGCTCAGGCGAACGCGCCAAGCAGGTGCTAGATCGTGTGCAGTTACCGATTGTAGCGGTGAGTCTGGGAGCGGTGGAAAGTATTTTGTCGTATCCACCAACGATGTCACATGCAGCGATGGGCGCGACTGTGCGTGCAGAGCGTGGGATCACGGATGGATTGCTGCGGTTGTCGGTGGGCTTGGAGGACGTGGAGGATTTGATTGCGGATTTGGAGCAGGCGCTGGATTGATCGATGTACGATCTTATTAAATATGTAATGGATAGGATGGACCTTATATTAGCAAAATAAATAAAAAGCAATGATGTAAACGGAGTCTCGTTGCATCATTGCTTTTTTATTATCGAAAAGGGTTTTATATATGAAGTTAAGCTTTTGTTTATTGATTTGGTTTCAAAGTAACAAGGGTTTAGATATAATTTATGAGACCCATCTAATTTAAAATTAGACTATGCAGAGATTTGAAGTTTTAATGATTTGGAAACGCGAAATTTTTATAAGAAAATGGTGAATAACTATGCGCGTACAAAATTTAGGGCCTATTAAAGATTGTGAGCTGACCTTAGGTCAACAAACTATGTTTATGGGAAAAAATAATACAGGTAAAACGTATATTTCTTATTTATATTATGGAATATTTAAAAAGTTGAATGAGCTTAAAGATGAGTTGTTAGAAACGTATATTAAAGAGCATTTTGATGAATATGTAGATGAGCTGACATTTACGATTAATAAAAGAACGCTTACAGATTATCTAATTAAATACTGCACATTAAGACTAAATAATGAGATCCATATCTTATTGCCTAGATTATTTAATATAAATGAGCTTGAATTTGAACAAACAAAAATTGTAATTGAAGAATCTGATACTGCAAGTTTTTTAGAAAGTTTCACTAAAATCGAACTTCCTACTATATTAAAGTTTATCATTTTGCCTTATTCAGTTGAGATTGAAGTGAAAGAAAACAATAATGCAATTATAATCAAACTCATTAATATTCAAGATATACGCAAAAACAAGAGGGATACAGATGAAATAAGTACTTCTATTATTGAACAAGCATTTAAGCGAAGTGTATCACGTGCTTTGATTAGTAATGTATTTTGTGTTTCCGATATTCTTTACATTCCAGCAGAGAGAAACGGAATTAATGTATTCAGAAAAGAATTGGCTTTAAAGCGAAGCGTAGACTCGTTTGATTTTGATTCACATACTCGGCAGACAGAGATTTATCCTCTTCCGATTTCAGACTATATTCGTTACTTGGTTGAAATAGAACAACTGGAAGATTTTAACGACCTAGATGAACTTGATAACGAAAATTTGGATCAATTACAGGCCGATATTTGGTCATTATTTTCTACAGCAATATTGCATGGTAAATACGAATATGATCACAATACAAATGAATATTATTATCGTGAGCTTATTTCCAATTTACCTGACAATCTTAAACGTTCAAATGGTGAGCTTGAATATAAAAATGGAAGAATCGCTCTGCAACATGCTTCTTCATCGGTTAAATCTTTATTTGGTCTGGAATTTTATTTGAAGCATGAAGTAACTGCTGGAGACATTCTATTTATCGATGAACCGGAAATGAATCTTGATCCAATGAGACAAATCAAGTTTGCTGAGTTAATCAGTAAATTATCGCAAAATGGGGTACGTGTTATTGTTTCCAGTCATAGCGACTATCTGATCAGAGCTACTACGAACCAGATTTTAAAAGCTCAACTGGACGACGAAAAGAAATGGGATACAATGGGCTATTATTTCGATGATGGTACAGTTAGACCGTTGCCTAATCTTGAAGCTATGGATTATATTGAGATTTTCGATAATGCGAACCGGGAATTAGATGATGCTTACTTTAATTTGCGAGACCGTTTGTTGTCGCAAAGTGCACATGGTGAGCGCTCTAATAAGGTGTGACCACATTTATGGATATCGTAAAAAATTTCAATGAATACATTGATGAGCGCTTTTTTTATATAGTAGAGAATACAAATGAGATTGTTTTACATGAAAATAAAGGCAATCCGTATCAAGTGAGATTACGAGTAGGACGTGCAGAAAACAAATTTTTGATCATTCAAGATTTGGAGATTTTAAAAACACAGTATTCTCGTTTTTTGAAAAAGTATCCTAATGATTGCGACTATATTATTTTAGATTTATTAAAACAAACCGTATATTATATCGAGTTGAAAAATACGAATAGAAGCAATAGCGAATTTATGGAACAACTTCGTGCTGGTGCGTATTGGTTGCAGCATTTACTTTTTTGCAGTAGATGCGAATCGGTTGTACAGGATTGGTCATTTGTTAATGTAGGTATTCGTTACGAGCGAAAACGACCTTCCAAATCAAAACGCCCTGCTAAAGAGAATACGACAGATCATAAAGTCGATTTATTATTTTTGAAAGATGTTGCCGGTGAACCTTTAATTACATTTAGAGGTGAAGAAGTTCAATTAGATGCTCTAGTTTATGTATAAAAAAGGTACAAAAATCATCCAGCTACTAGCTGAAAATGAGCAAGTCGTTGCCGATCTGCATAATGCGGTGACTCGTGTAGAAGATGTTAAGGGTTCTATAACAACAGGTTAGACGGTACAATTCGCTTTTTATCAAAGTACAGTAAGTTTAAGTTAATCAAAGCTTAATAGCGATTAGACAGCCGTGATGAATGGCTGTCTTTTTCATTACATAGTTCATAACAGCTGTATATTTGTTTCACAAACACATTTTATTTCATGCCTATTCAATAGCTTTACAGTCTGCAATGATAGCGTTAACAGGCTATTCTTCGATCTTAAAGCTCACTGTAAAGCTCGTTTATTTTTACGTTCAACGGGTAATGACCCTACATGTGCAACAACAGTTGCAGTATGCATGAGTGAACATGCAGTACAGAGGTATGAGGACAAAATAGCATAATTTAATTTCAAATATCATCACATGGAGGGATTCATCATGACACACAACACATACCCATTTGAAGATTCTGTCGTACTCATTACAGGCGCAAGCGCGGGCATCGGACGTGCGGTAGCGACTGCCTTTTTGGAAAATGGCGCTAAAGTCGTACTGGCTGCACGTAGAGAAGATAAGCTATACGAGGTCGTCGATCGTTATAACAATGACCGCTACTTGATCGTACCGACCGATGTACGTGAGCGTGCGCAGGTGGATACACTGGTAGAAAAAGCCGTCGAGCGTTTTGGCAAGCTGGATGTCGTGATTAGCAATGCAGGTGTGAACGTCTCCGGTCCGATCGAGGAGTTGACCGACGAAGACTGGCACAATATGCGTGCAACGAACGTGGACGCTCAAATCTATCTGGCACGCGCGGTCACTCCGCATCTGGTCCAATCGCAAGGTTCGCTCATTGCCACATCGTCCGTATCCGGTATGGCAGGCGACTGGCCACATCCGGGTTATAATGCGACCAAAGGAGCGGTTAGCCTGCTCGTCCAATCGCTTGCGCTCCAGCTTGGTGAAAAAGGAGTGCGTGTGAACGCGATCGCACCAGCCTTTACCGTGACCGAGATGACCCAGCCGATGATCGATGAAGGCGGACAGGAAGTCGTCGAAAAGTTCAAGTCCCGTGTCACTTTGCAGCGCATCGCTGAGGCGGAAGATGTTGCACCAGCGTATCTGTTCCTGGCAAGCCCGGATGCACGCTATATTACCGGTGTCATTTTGCCAGTAGACGGCGGTACAACGGCTTCGAACGGACAGGGCAATTCGCCGCGTGAATTTGGCGATCACTAAGCGGTAACCTACTAGGTAAGCGCAAGTTTGGCTTTCAGCCTATCTTTCAGTATACGTAAGCTGATTAATCCGCAGCATAGGCGTAATAGATGTCGCGTAATATAAATACTGGATGTACGAAGTGTACTTTATGTTCTTACAAATACAGAACATCAATCAGCAATACCTATTATGACTGAGTAATATCGATACAGAAACATCGATCGAGAGAACGACAACCTTCTAGCGTACATCCGTTATGTAGATGGTATTTCAGTGCAATTGATTTTCCGTCAATGGGCTAGTTAAATGAACGAGTAGTCCCTTTCTTTTGAACGTATCGCAATATACAGTCAGATCAAAGCAGGTTCCGTACAGGAGCCTGCTTTACTGCTTTAGCTATACGTTCAGGCACATACTTGATGTAGTTATAGGTGAATAGGATGAATGAGTAGACTTGCATTTTTTTACATCTTGTACCAACTTGACAGATGTTAGATAACGATGACGAACCCATTCAGTTTCCATTTTTAAATATCGTCCTACCACAACTACCTTACAAAAAATCACCAACCTGCCACTTCCATGCCTGTTTTTAAAATGTGAAATATGTTACGATAATACATGCCGTTATGAAATTATTTCAATTTTTAAGGATAGGCGTGCATGTAAATGAAACCTGTATCCTATCATCAACCTATATTCAAATTGACTGTTCGACATCAACCTTTGGTGCCTGAATCGATTAGGAGGCTATCATATGAATACAGTAGATCGCATTCTGGACAAAGCGCTGCAAGGCGGACGCCTTGATGTGGAAGATACGATTGCGCTATATGAATCGGATGAGATTGAGAAAATGGGTCATGTCGCCAACCAGCTCATGATTCGCAAAAATCCCGACCCGATGACTACATTTGTTATCGGTCGTAACGTCAATTACACCAATGTGTGTGATGTGTATTGCCGTTTCTGCGCATTTTACCGTCGTCCGGGTTCGCCGGAAGGCTATGTATTGCCAGATGAGACGATTTTGCAGAAAATTCAGGAAACAGAAGATGTCGGGGGTACTGAGATTTTGATGCAGGGCGGGGTTAACCCGGATTTGCCATTTGATTACTACCTGGACATTTTGCGCAAAATTAAACAGCATTTTCCGAATATTACGATGCACTCGTTCTCGCCAGCCGAGATTATGAAAATGCAAAAGCTGTCTGGATTGTCGATGGAAGATACCATTCGTGCGATTCATGAAGCCGGACTGGATTCATTGCCAGGCGGTGGCGGTGAAATTTTGGATGATCGTACACGTCGTAAAATTAGCCGTTTGAAAGGCTCATGGCGCGACTGGATGGATGTGATGCAAACGGCACACAAAGTCGGCATGAACACAACCGCAACGATGGTGATTGGCTTTGGCGAATCGTTTGAAGAGCGTGCGCTGCATATGATGCGTGTACGTGACGCACAGGATGAATGTATCCGCAATGGCTATGATTCCGAAGGCTTCCTGGCATTCATTTCGTGGACCTTCCAACCGGATAACACTAACATGAAGGCCGAAAAGCAAACACCAGAGCAATACTTGAAAAATGTAGCGATCAGCCGCATCGTACTCGACAACATTAAGCATTTCCAATCGTCATGGGTAACGATGGGTCCTGAAGTGGGTAAGCTATCGCTGCAATATGGCTGCGATGACTTTGGTAGTACGATGATGGAAGAGAATGTCGTCTCTGCCGCAGGTACAACGCATAAAGTCAATATTGAGCAAACGCTGGATATTATCCGCGCCGCTGGCAAAATTCCAGCACAACGCGATACGAAATACAATATCCTTAAAGTATTTGATGATGAGAGCTATAAGATTCAACGTGACTTTATTATGCAAAACTAATCAGAGTGGATATAAAACTCAGAGCGAATATAAAACGAATATAGTATGAATAAAAGGCGCTACAATTCCTGCTGGGGAATGTAGCGCCTTTTTTACTCGGTGGGTAGTTTTGCGATCTCTTTTATGGGCGAGGTTATGATTGGTTTGAGCTGCTGTGTTCTTAAATGTGCACTGTAGCACGAGATGACCGTATGAAACGATCAGAATTGTAAAAGTGCCACCAACCGCCTACACGGTTCACTCAAAATGGCGCTAATCCATTGGTGATAGATCATACGTCTAATAAAGCATGCATCCCATAAAACCTACATCCAACTCTCCGACCCATAGATCCGCCTGAACATTAACAGGGTAGCTATCTGTCTGCTACGCTTCAAATGAATATGTACGCTCTACTTTGCATATTTTAACCGAATACTGATCATACCATTGTTGCTTACCTTGCTGTTGCGCGAGTTGATGCAGAGGATTCGCTTTCCAGTTACGAATCGCCTCCAGATCGCTCCAGTACGAGATTGTCACCCCAGCGCCTTCGGCATTACGATAACTTTCCACACCTAGAAAACCGGGTTGCTGCTCCGCCATGTCCACCATCATATCCGCCATTTTGCCATAGCCATGATCCCCTTCTGTACGCTTGCTCGTAAAAATGACCGCATAATACGGAGTCTGCTGCTGTTCCAGTGGTACATGCATCGAAATCCTCCTTTTCCATTTCCAATATGCTACAGTTAAAGTATAAAGCCGTTCTTGATCAGAAGGAATTACTTATTGACGAAGGAGTGATGAAACGATGAAATGGATGTTTATCTCCGATATTCACGGCTCTCTATACTGGTTAAACCGCGCACTGGAAAAAGCCGAGATGGAGCAACCTGACCAGCTCATTTTGCTAGGCGATTACATGTACCACGGCCCACGTAATCCGTTACCCGAAGGCTATGACCCTGCCGGTGTAGCCGATGCACTCAACGTTCACAAACACCAGATCATCGGCATCCGCGGCAACTGCGACGCGGAGGTCGATCAGATGCTACTACAATTCCCGATGATGGGCGATTACGTACAGCTTTACAACGGCACACGCCGCATCTACGCCACTCACGGTCACGGCTATAGCATCGATAACCTGCCCGACTTACGTTCAGGCGATATTTTTATTCAAGGTCATACCCACATTCCTGTCGCCGATACCAAGAACGATCTCTATATTCTTAATCCGGGTTCCATTGCATTACCGAAACAAAACTTCCCACATTCCTACGGCATTCTGGATCACGATAGTTTCACCATTAAAGACTTCGAAGGCAATACGATCAAGTCGATCATCTTTCCATAACTTTTAATTGATAAGTTCGAAGCAGTAAGATACTTGGATATAAAAAATTAGCTTTCATTAAAGCTCGTGTCAGGAGATTGTTAACATGTTCAGTCATCCTTACCTTTTATTTCTTTTTTTGTTCTCTATAGCTCATATTGATTAAGTTTATGTAAATGAACGAATAGGCTATTTCAATCCAAAACGAAGTTATAAGATACAGCGAAACTTTAATTGTTTTACTGCTATTCCTCGAACATTAGCATCGACATATAGCTAACCCTTGACGTACATGCGACACACTTCTATAATGATGAAAGCAAAGCTGATCATACCCATCCATGCAATGACAAAGACATGAGCATCAATACAGTCCCGTTCAGAGAGAGGAAAAGATTCACGCTGGAATTTCCTCCGGTTGACGATGGTTGCTTACCCCTTTGGAGCAATGATATTGAACCCATATTGTGCCCTATAGCACAGATGGCAGTAAGCATCATCGGTTCATCCCCGTTACCGGATGTTCAATGAAGGATTCTGCATATGCTTTTTGCCATGTGATCAACAGAATCGAATCAGGGTGGAACCACGTGTGTATATAACGCTCGTCCCTTTACCGGGACGGGCGTTTTTTGCTGTCCATACAACAGAACAGCTTCAATTCAACCTATGTACAGAGAGGAAGATTTATGATGGCAATCGAAATCAAACTGCCTGACGGCTCGCTGCGTCAGTATGAGGAAGGTAGCAACATCGGTGATGTCGCGAATTCCATTAGCAAAAGTCTGTTCAAAAACGCGGTGGCTGGCAAACTCGACGGTATCGTCGTTGATTTGAACACACCGCTGCATAACGGCGCACTGGTCGAGATCGTAACTGCCGATAGCGCAGACGGTGTGGAAGTGATTCGCCACAGTACCGCTCACTTGACTGCACAGGCGGTAAAACGTTTGTTTGGCGCTAAAGAAGTGAAACTTGGTGTAGGTCCGGTCATCGAAGACGGTTTCTACTACGACATGGATATGGAGCATTCCTTGAATCCGGAAGATCTGCAAAAGATCGAAAAGGAAATGGAACGCATCGTTAACGAAAACTTGCCGATTACACGTCGTGAAGTGAGCCGTGAGGAAGCGCTGAACATTTTCCGCGAACTGGAAGATCCGTACAAAATCGAATTGATCGAAGCACTGCCAGAGGACAGCATTATTACGATTTATGATCAGGGCGAATTTTTCGATCTGTGTCGCGGTCCACACGTACCATCCACAGGCAAGCTGAAAGTGTTCAAACTGCTGAGCGTGGCAGGTGCATACTGGCGCGGCGATAGTAAAAATAAAATGCTGCAACGTGTATATGGTACTGCATTTAACAAAAAGCCTGAACTGGAACAACATCTGCATTTCCTGGAAGAAGCAAAGAAACGTGATCATCGTAAGCTCGGTAAAGAACTCGGTATGTTCACATTTTCCAATCTGGTCGGTCAAGGGTTGCCGATCTGGCTGCCAAACGGTGCCAAGCTGCGTCGTACATTGGAGCGTTATATCGTGGATCTGGAAGAAAAGCTGGGCTACAGCCACGTCTACACACCGGTACTCGGTAACGTAGACCTGTACAAAACGTCCGGTCACTGGGAACATTACCAGGAAGATATGTTCCCGGTCATGTCGATGGACAATGAAGAACTGGTGTTGCGTCCGATGAACTGTCCGCACCATATGATGGTATACAAAAGCGATCTGCGTAGTTACCGTGATCTGCCAATCCGTATCGCTGAGCTGGGTATGATGCACCGTTATGAAATGTCCGGCGCCCTGACTGGTCTGCACCGTGTACGTGCGATGACATTGAACGATGCGCATCTGTTCGTGCGTCCAGATCAGATTAAAGATGAGTTTGCTCGTGTTATTCAACTCGTACAGCAAGTGTACAAAGACTTCGGTATTAACGATTACCGTTTCCGTCTGTCCTACCGCGATCCACAGGATACAGAGAAATATTTCCCGAACGACGAAATGTGGGAAATGTCCCAGCGTATGCTGCGTGAAGTTGTGGAAGATCTGGATCTGCCATTTTTTGAAGCGGAAGGCGAAGCAGCATTTTACGGTCCAAAGCTCGACGTGCAAATTCGCACAGCACTGGGCAAAGAAGAAACATTGTCGACTGTACAGCTGGACTTCCTGCTGCCAGAGCGTTTTGAACTCGAATATATCGGTGATGATGGACAGAAGCATCGTCCGGTCGTTATCCACCGTGGTGTGATTTCTACTATGGAACGCTTCACTGCCTTCCTGTTGGAGAATTTTGCAGGTGCATTGCCACTGTGGCTGTCCCCGGTACAGGCGAAAGTCATTCCGGTATCGACTGCATTTGACGAATATGCACGCAAAGTGGAAGACGAGCTGCGTCTGAGCGGTGTAACCGTGGAAGCGGATCTGCGTAACGAGAAACTCGGTTACAAAATCCGTGAAGCCCAGCTGGAGAAAATTCCGTACATGTTCGTTATCGGTGAAAATGAAATGAACGCGAACAGCGTCTCGGTACGTAAACGTGGCGAAGGCGATATCGGCTCTATGCCACTGGAAGAAGCGGCGAAGCTGCTGCGTCAGCAAATTGCGGATCGTTCTATTTTCTAAATGAATCGGTAGGCGAGTGAACGGCTTTATCGCTTCATAGAGAAAGATGAATAGAGAAATACGAATAGAGACATAGGATTACAATAAATTATTGGGAATGGACGCAATTTCTGCCGAATTCACTGGCACTAGCTTCCATTTCCTTTATAATAAAAGCATCGGTGAACGTCGCCGGTGCTTTTATTTGTGACTGTGTATCGGTCTTGAGACCGAGAACGATTTCATTCTGTTGCCGCTATGGTGAGACGCCATATTCATTTACACTGAGTGTATCGTAAACATCGGTGACGGCGAGCAGAAGGCAAGTAAAGCCTTGTCCCAACCGCCGCATAAGAAAGTGAGGAAACGGCATGAATAGACATATGTTCCGTAAGACGTTCTGGGGACTCAGTTTGATCGGTCTGGGACTGGTGTTCCTGCTGGATCGACTAAGCATTATTGATTTTGGCGTACGCGACGTTATCTTTTTGTTATGGCCGCTAATTTTGCTCGAAATTGGCTTGAATGAACTATTGTTCAAATGCAAGCGTGATGTGGGCGGCTGGATTATGACGATTCTAGGTGTATTTTTTATTGGCCGCAATCTTGGATTGTATGATTATTCGATCGGTGATCTGATTCGATTGATGATTCCGTTAGGATTAGTATTTTTCGGCTTCCGTATGATGTCAGGCAAAGGGAAGCCCCACAAGCGTCATGACAACTATGATTATTCAGGAATGAACGGTAATGACGGCGTACCGGGTTCGACGTACACGCCTCCAACACCGCCGCCACCACCAGCTCCTTCATCGCTGGATGATCTGTTTGATGAGAAGCTAGGTCGTCAACATCATAGCGATGCACAGCATCGTCATGAAGCAGGACAAACATCGTCTGAGCATACTTCATTTGGCAGTCGACCAGAGCATGCTGAACGAGAGTTTAGACGCGAACCTGGACGCGGACCGAATTTGCGTAAAGAACCGCTGCATACTCAGCGTCCGGATCAAGATCCTCTGTTCCGTCAGTATGGCGCGATGCATGAGGAGAACTGGAAGCAGCATAAGCAGCATTTTAAAGAGCATGTGCGTAATATGAAGCAGCAAAAACAATGGCATCATGACCAGTGGAAAAAGCAGTTTAAAGGCGGTCATCACTCGTCCTACAATGATCAGTATCGCAATGAATACAGTGCTGAGCACGGTACAGGTGTCGATACCGAAGAACGCTCCAGCTTTATCGGTGATGTGCATATCGGTAAGGAGTATTTTGAACTCAAGCCGATGAATATCTCTCATTTTATCGGGGATACGATGCTTGATCTGACACGCGCACAAATTCCGTATGGCAAGACCCGTATTAACATTTCTGCCTTTATCGGTGATGTGAAGGTGTTCATTCCGAGTGGGGTAGAGGTGAGTTTTAAAGCGGAAGGCAACTCGTTTATCGGTGATATGGATATTTTAAGTCGTAACAGCGATGGCATGATGAATCGTCTGAGCAGCGAGACGAGCGAAGCGGATGCGACAGGTAAGCGGGTCGAGATTACAGTAAACGTATTTATTGGAGACATTCGAATTAACCGGGTGGGATAAACGACAATGCGGACAAAATGGTTTAAAAATATCAAATGGGAGCTGATCGGCTTTTTCAGTACGGTCAGCCTGTTAACGACCATTACGATCTATGTGATGCTGAGCAGAGATTATCAGCTGCTCCATTTACCGGAAAAATGGTATTACTATTTGATCGGGCTGATCGCCATGTGGCTAACTGCTGGTTATGTTGCCGGACAGCGTGTACAGCGCCGTATCGATAATGTCCATCTAAAAATGACACAGGTCGCGAAAGGCAACTTTGGCACACGACTGGAACCGATCGAGGACGAATCGTTCAATCGTGTCCATGAGCAATTTAACGAAATGATGAGCACGGTTGAGCGCAAAATGCGTATTTTGCAGCAGCTTGGTGAGCGCGAAGTGATCGAGCGTGAACGCGAGGCAGAACTGGCGGTGCTGGAAGAGCGCCGCCGTATGGCTCGTGATCTGCATGATTCGGTCAGTCAGCAGCTATTTGCGATCCATATGTCCGCGTCGTCACTGCCCAAAGTGCTGGAAATCAATCCGCAGCAGGCGACCATTGTGATGGAGCAGTTAATCCAGATGTCCCAACTTGCCCAGAAGCAGATGAGAGCGCTCATTACCCAGCTTCGTCCGATGGAGCTGGAAGGGCGTTCCTTACCGGAAGCGCTGGATTCGTGGTTTCCCGATTATTGCCGACATAATGGATTAAAAGGAATACAGGACATTGAACTGGTGGGAAAATTGACTGAGGCCAAAGAGCGTCAGCTTTTTCTCATTATTCAAGAAGGGCTGGCGAATATCGTCAAGCATGCGGAAGCTTCGATTGTTAGCTTATCGCTACAGGAGGAGTCTCATCATGTAGCTTTACATATTAGTGATGATGGACGCGGTTTTGATATGAGCGTGCAGAAACAAGGCTCATACGGATTGACCATTATGGCGGAGCGTGCGGAAAAGTTAGGCGGACAGGCAGAGATTATTAGCAAGCCTGGCGCAGGAACGACGATCCGCATTCATATTCCAAAGTTCGATATATTGTACAAGGGAGCGGATGAAGGTGGACAAAATCAAAATATTGCTGGCAGATGACCATGATATGGTGCGGATGGGTCTCAAAACATATCTGATGCTGGATGAACGATTTGAGGTTATTGCCGAAGCAGCGAATGGGCAAGAAGTGATCGATCTGCTGGAACAGGGATTGGATGGACAGCAGCCGGATTTGATTTTGATGGATATGATGATGCCGGTCATGAACGGAGTTGAAGCGACGCGGCATATTTTACACCGCTATCCGCATTTGAAAATTGTCATTTTGACCAGTTTTATCGAAGATGATCTGGTCGTGGAAGCGATTGAAGCGGGAGCGGTTAGCTATATTTTGAAAACCGTCTCAGCGGAGGAATTGATCTATGCGCTGCAAGGGGCAAGCCGTGGCATGCCGGTGATGACAGGTGATATTTCGCAGGCGCTCACACGCGGGATTCGTCAGCGCAGCACAGCACAGGAAGAATCGTCTGATCTGACCGGACGTGAACGTGAAGTGTTGATGCTAATTGCAGAAGGCATGAGCAATAAGGAGATTGCGGAGGAACTTCATATTAGCATCAAGACGGTCAAGACGCATGTGAGTAATTTACTGATGAAATGCGAGTTGGAAGATCGGACGCAGCTGGCGATTTTTGCCCATCGTAAAGGCTGGGTTAGTCAGACGTGAGTATCCTCTTCCTATGCGCTATTGCTCGCTGTGGGCCAGTTAAACTTGAAAACCTCTTCCTTATGCGTACTACTTGATTGTATACAGAAACGCTTAAGATCGAGCTTTTTTTACGCATTACATACACGGAAACCGCCAGATGTGGCGGTTTTTTGCTGTTTTCCTCCAGCTTGCAGACAAATCTAATACGAGACGGCAAGGATTTATTTTCTTTTTAATTGATTTTAATGTGAAGTTAAGGTTAATAAGCGAATATAACAATGTACCCACTGAGTTACACACGGCTTACACAACGCATTTATATCATGGGAATCTGGGAGGTTTTCTTCATGGAAGATAAGAACAAAAATGAATTGAGCAACGGCATGTCTGGTGACGGCCAAAACAACCATACAGGGAACGCTACTCCGAACGGACCAAACAACGAACAATCGCACTACTATTCCTACGGACCATTCCAATCGTTCAACAAAGACGGTCGTGAAGGCAACGAAGAACGCCCGGCTACACAAGATCCATCTCAGTCACAGGTTGAAGTAACGCCTCCTGCTCCGACTCGTCCGATCTATAGCTCGGATTTCAACAACACACCTCATAGTGGACAACAGGACCCGCTCAATCAACTGCACAGCTCAGGTAATGGAAATGGCGGTTACAATGGCTATAATGGTAGTGGCACTGGTGGTAATGACGGCAACAACCGCAAGCCGCAATTCCAGTACAATAAACCAAAAAGCCCGGTCAAAACGATTATAGCTTCTGTGCTCGCCGGAATGATTATCATGACAGGCGGCATGTACGGCGCAGATCGCGCGAACCTGTTCACAGGCGGCAACGCTGCGGCAACGTCCAATAATGTAGCGACGACAACGACACCGACAGAAAGCAATTCGGTCACCCAGGCAGCATTGCCGGTCGGCTCGGCTGACGTGGCGGATGTAGTGAAAAAAGCCAGTCCAGCAGTCGTAAAAATTGAAACGTATTCCCGCTCCGGTAACAGCGGTGGCGGTAGCAGCAACAACCCGTACTACAATGACCCGATGTATCGCTTCTTCTTCGGTGATCAATTCGGCAATGGTGGAAGCGGCGGTAGTGGTAGCGGCTCCAGCAATGGTGGCGGTAGCAGCTCTTCCGGTTCATTGACACCAATCGGTATTGGCTCCGGCTTTATTTTCGATAAAAGCGGTTATATTTTGACAAATGCCCATGTTGTGGGTGACGCAGACGTGATCCAGGTGACACTGGAAAATAATAAAACACCATATGAAGCGAAGCTGATGGGGAAAAGCACCGCTCTTGATCTGGCAGTCTTGAAAATTGAGCCAACCGAAGGTCAAGCCGACTTCCCTTATATCACGCTCGGTAACTCCGACAATATGGAAATCGGTAGCTGGGTCGTTGCCATCGGTAACCCACAGGGCTTTGATCATACCGTAACAGCTGGTGTGCTGAGTGCGAAGGAACGTAGCATCACCGCTTCGGATGAAGAGAATGGTCAATCGACGAACTATCAGCACTTGCTGCAAACGGATGCTTCTATTAACCCTGGTAACTCCGGTGGTCCGCTGCTCAATATGAACGGTCAGGTGATCGGTATTAATACCGCGGTGAGTCAGGATGCACAGGGTATCGGTTTTGCGATTCCTTCCAATGTTGTTGCTAAAGTCGTTGAAAATTTGAAAGCAGGTAAAGAAGTGGCAGCAACACCAGTACCATTTATCGGTGCATCGTTGATGACATTGACACCTGAAATTTCCAAACAACTGGGCATTGATACGACTAGCGGTTCGGTTGTAACCGAAGTGATGTACAGATCCCCTGCATATCAAGCAGATCTGCGTTCTTATGATGTGATTACCGGTATTAACGGTACAGCCTATTCCAACAGTCAGGATCTGATCACAGCGATTCAGAAGCTGAAAGTGGGCGATACCGTGACACTGAACATTATTCGTGATGGTAAGAAAATGGATCTTAAAGTGAAAATTGGCGACCGCAACCAGTATCAAAACACGATCGGTAGCTCACAAAATGAAGGCGGTCAATAAGTATTAGCAGTTCCATAATCCGGCTACATGATCATAGTCGGTTTATATAAATGAAAGGCGGAAGGGATATCCTTTCCGCCTTTTGTGCGATTATAGATACAAAGTAGTGTAAAATCGATTTCGTTGTTACAATAGAACCAGTGATTGATCTAAGAACGTTGACCAAAGGAGAAGCCGCGATGAGACCAACTATTTTAATTATTGATGACGATGAAAAAATTATTTCCATGCTGCGACGTGGACTGGCTTTTGAAGGATATGAAGTGCTGACGGCTTCCAATGGAGCAGAAGGCTTGAATAAGATGCTGGAAAATGATCCTGCCTTGATGGTACTCGATGTGATGATGCCACAGGTCGATGGATTTGAAGTATGCCGTCGCGTGCGTGAAGCCGGTATTTCCGTACCGATTTTGATGCTGACTGCGAAAGATGAAGTGGAAAATCGGGTGCGTGGACTGGATGCAGGTGCCGATGATTATCTGGTCAAGCCATTTGCACTGGAAGAATTACTTGCGCGCGTGCGTGCTTTGCTGCGCCGTAAACCGGATGCGGATTCATCAAATACGAACCGCTTATCGTTTGAAGATTTGACGCTTGATGCAGATGCACGCGAAGTGATGCGGGATGGGCAACGACTGGAGCTGACTGCGAAGGAATTTGAACTGCTGCATCTGTTTATGCAAAATCCGAAGCGTGTGCTTTCCCGTGATCTAATTATGGACAAAATATGGGGCTATGATTATAGCGGTGAATCCAACGTGCTGGAAGTATATATTGCGATGCTGCGCCAGAAGACGGAAGAGTATGGCGGTAAGCGTCTTATTCAGACGATTCGGGGGGCAGGCTACATTTTGAGAAGCAACACCTAAGGAAGGGACTGACAGTATGTCAATACGCTTAAGACTAACAGTATGGTATTCTGGCATATTAGCGGTGACGTTAATGCTGTTCAGTGTAGCGATCTATGCGTTTGTTTATTTTAATACGTATCAGGAACTGCGTACACGGCTCCTGGATCAAGTCTATCGTATTCAAGTGTCGGCAGGTGTACCAGATAGTCAGGGGCATGTCGATCTGTTGCCATCGGTAAAAGATTATTATCGGCTGATGGAGTCCGGCTTTCGGATCAAAATCGGTAATTATACCGATGCTTCTCGTGAACATTCCTATAACGGCAGCTTTCTTGCAGTGCCTCCACCTAATAAAATTCCGACCGATCTACAGCAGGTCGATTACAATGGACGCTCGTATCTAGTTGCGTATGGCGGCATTTTTTCCACTACCAATCCGAATCAGTTGCTCGGTGTGATGATTATTGCAGCCGATATGACGGATTCCAATCAGTTGTTCGATGATCTGCGGGTAACACTCATTGTTGGCTCACTGGCAACGCTATTTATTGCGTTCACGCTGGGGCTGTTTCTGGCGCGCAAATCGATGGCGCCTATCGGCAAAGTGATCAAGGCAGCGAACCAGATTCAAAATGGGAAGGACTTGAGCGTACGGATCGATTACGATGGCCCATCTGATGAGATTGGTCAATTGATCAGTACGGTGAACGGGATGCTTGGTCGTACCGAGGTATTTTATAAGGAGCTAGCAGAAGCGTATACCGCACAGCGTCGCTTCGTCTCGGACGCTTCCCATGAACTACGTACTCCGCTGACGACGATTCGCGGTAATGTTGATCTACTACAAAAAGCATGGAACAAAAAACCGGATGAAGCGCCGCATCTGGATGAGCAAATGCTTAAAGAGCTATCGATGGAGTCGATTAATGATATTGCCGACGAAGCGAAGCGAATGAGCAGGCTGGTCAATGACATGCTTTCGCTTGCGCGTGCTGATGCCGGACAGACGATCATCAAAGATAGTCTGCCGGCCGGTGAACTGCTGGAAGAAGTTGTGCGTCGTGCGCAATTTATTCCACATCGTGCCGAGTGGAAGCCAGCCGATATGACCGAGCTGCATAAATATTTTGTGTATGGAAACAAAGATTATTTACAGCAAATGCTGTTTATTTTTATCGAAAATGCGTTTAAGTATACGCCAGAAGGCACCGTGACGCTGGATACGGTCATTTATCCAGAGCAGATCGGGGTGCGTATTAGCGATACAGGCATCGGGATGGATCAGGAGGAAGTCCCGCATATTTTCGAGCGGTTTTATCGTGCCGACGAATCGCGTGGTGTAACGCCAGGCACTGGACTCGGTCTATCGATTGCCAAATGGATCATCGATGCGCATGGAGGCTCGGTGGAAGTCGTAACGGCCAAAGGAAAAGGAACGACATTTGTAATCTGGCTTCCGCTGGCAGCCGTGCCGGTCGAAGGAGAGATTTTGCCGGAAAGTCTGCCCGATAGTGAAGAGGTACTGGATCTACCGGATATGAAAAAAGAACAACCGAAAAAAGAGCCGAAGAAAACGATCCTAAAGTCGATTAAAAAGAAGCCGGATAAGGAAGAAAGTTCTACTGACCGGAGTGCGAATGACGAGCAGTAGCAAGCGGAGCACGTTCGATTGATAATAACCTCCCTGTAAACGAATACGGTATTCGTACAAATTAGCATGTTCCGATAAGGTGTAGAAATATATTTCCATCCGTTTGGTATCCTTTGTGCGGCAGTACATGGATTGCTTGATCTGTTCGTTTTCTGATATGGGAATATCATTACAGTAAGAATCAGAAACTTAGCTCCGCTTTAACACGTAAAGAAATAACGCTTAGGCCCAGTAGGTATTTAATCTTCATTTGATGTGATGCAGATAGATTTGTTACTGGATTATGGAAAGGTGAACATGGTAGAACAAAGCTAATATGTACTGTTTCAGCGGTTTCGATCCACTGCGCAAGTTCACTCTGTCAGGCACCAGCCGTGCGGAGTCGGAATAAAGTTACCGGCTTCGCGGGCGGTGCCTTTCTGTTGTTGTCAGAATGCGTTATAATGGAAAGGTATGGCTACTATGAGCAAACCCCAGAAAGCAGGTGTATAGCCCAGATGGAAATCGTAAAAATTGCGCCACGTGGATACTGTTACGGTGTCGTTGACGCTATGGTGATCGCACAACAGGCTGCGCAGAATTTGGATCTGCCGCGCCCGATTTATATACTAGGCATGATTGTGCATAACAGTCATGTGACTCAGGCTTTTGAAGATCAAGGCATCGTTACACTGGATGGCCCGAATCGACTGGATATACTGGATCAAGTGGAGAGTGGAACCGTTATTTTTACCGCTCATGGTGTATCGCCAGAAGTGCGTAAAATCGCTCGTGAAAAAGGGCTGACTACCGTTGATGCAACCTGTCCTGACGTGACACGTACCCATGATCTGATTCGCGACAAAACAGCTGAAGGCTATGAGATCATTTACATCGGTAAACGAAATCATCCTGAACCAGAAGGTGCGATTGGCGTTGCCCCGGATCATGTACATCTGATCGAGAAGGAAGAAGAGATCGCTGAGCTGGAAGTACAGGCGGATCGGATTCTAATCACGAACCAGACGACGATGAGCCAGTGGGATATTCGCCACATTATGAATAGACTGCTGGAGAAATTTCCTGGTGCCGAAGTGCATAATGAGATTTGTCTCGCTACACAGGTGCGTCAAGAGGCGGTTGCAGAGCAAGCCGGACAGGCTGAACTCGTTATTGTCGTAGGTGACCCGCGCAGTAATAACTCCAACCGACTCGCACAAGTATCGGAGCAGATTGCCGGTGTGAAAGCTTACCGAATTTCCGATATTACTGAGCTGGATCTGGAATGGTTAAAAGGCAAGTCCAGAGTGGCTGTCACCGCCGGTGCGTCTACACCGACACCGATCACCAAAGAAGTAATTAATTATTTGGAAAAATACGATAATGACGACCCATCCACATGGGAGATTGTTCGTACCGTAAATCCTAACCGTCTATTGCCGCCTGTGCGCGAGAAAAAGGGTAGAACGACCAATCAACCGGTTCGTCGTTAAACGTCGCTTATATCGCTGCTGAGGGCGTCTTATAAGGCTTTTATCACTTGTAGATACGATTGTACTATGCCAATATGTTTCTTTTTGTTGTAAAGAAATGGGTAATTAGCCAAAAAAGAAAGAGTGTCGCGGAATAATTAGCGGCGCTCTTTTGTTATTTGCGGTGAAATTTATGTCGTTAGCGAAAAAAGGATTACAGAAATGGGGAGCACCAGGCAGCGCAGATTGGATCGTATAGATTGGATAACGAACATAACTAAGAGAGATGATATAAAAAAAGTTGCTATAAAAGAGGTGCTATGTAAAGAGGTACTATAAAGAGAGAATATATTGGGCTTGACAAAAATAGCTTAAACCGATATATTTGCTTTAGTGATTAAAAGCTTAAAAGCGTGTAAGCTAAAAAGCGAACAAGCGTTAAAGTGAATGCTGGCAAACATTGATCAAAGTAAAGAAGTAATACATCGTAAAGAGTAATACATCGAATTCAACAGTTCTCAACGATCGATACGCGCGATGTTCGAATCCATGCTAGCTATTCAAGAACTGTATCGCAACGACATTATTCTATTCATGCCTATACCTGTACAAAACCATACAATGTCCACATAAAAAGGAGAGAATGATCATGATCGCAAAAGTATCCAAGCAAGCCTCACAAGAACAATTGAATGAAATTGTAAGCATCATTCGTGAAGAAGGTGTGCAAGCACATGTGTCACATGCGAACGATGGTATCATCGTCGGAATGATCGGCAACGTGACATCAGCACTACAGCAACGGCTTCAGCAGCATAGCGTTGTACAGGCAGTGAACAAAGTGTCCAAGTCTTACAAGCTGGCAAGTCGTGAGTTCCATCCTGAAAATACAGTCATTGAGATCGGTGATGTACGCATCGGTGGCGGTGAACTGGTCGTGATGGGTGGCCCATGTGCCGTCGAATCGGCAGAGCAAATCGATGAGATTGCTCGTTTAGTTAAAGCGGCTGGTGGTCAGGTGCTACGCGGCGGTGCGTTCAAACCACGTACCGGTCCCTACAGCTTCCAGGGCGTTGGTGTGGAAGGCTTAATTATGATGGCAGAAGCCGGTAAAAAGCATGGCTTGCTGACGATTACCGAAGTGATGACACCAGAATACGTCGATATTTGTGCAGAATACGCGGATATTTTGCAGGTCGGTACGCGGAATATGCAGAACTTTGATCTGCTGCGCAAGCTGGGTGAAATTCGTAAACCTGTCTTGCTCAAGCGCGGTTTCAGCGCCACATACGATGAGCTGTTAAATGCGGCGGAATACATTCTTGCTGGCGGCAATAAAGATGTAATGCTGTGTGAACGCGGCATTCGTACGTTTGAAGGCTACACGCGTAATACGCTCGATCTGTCAGCTATTCCTGTGCTCCAGCAGCTGAGCCACCTTCCGGTCATATCCGATCCAAGTCATGGGACAGGTCGCCGTGAGCTGGTTGAGCCGATGACGCGCGCTTCCGTCGCAGCCGGAGCAGACGGACTTATTATTGAGATGCATACCGATCCAGACAACTCGATGACTGGCGACGGTG
Organism: Paenibacillus wenxiniae; assembly: GCF_039822605.1. Lineage (NCBI taxonomy): Bacteria > Bacillati > Bacillota > Bacilli > Caryophanales > Paenibacillaceae > Paenibacillus > Paenibacillus wenxiniae. Next base: position 724,533 of record NZ_JBCGUH010000001.1, on the reverse strand, counting down.
TACAATCGTTGTTCCCGGATCAATTTGCTCGTTTACTGCGTGAGCTAGAACAACTGGCTCCAATTCTCGGTAAAAGCTTTAATACAGCGAAAGCACCAGCTGAGCAATTTGCCGTATCGGCACACGCTTAAAACAAACCACTTGACCATATATTCCTATATCCTAGCGAAGCAGGAGTGTTCAGTTTGTACAGCTGAACACTCCTGCTTCAAATTGAACAGTAAAGAGGCTGATCTTGAGCGGATCAGCCTCTTTTTCACATAGCGTTCTCTTTGTTAGATATCGTTTTCATCATTTCATGCAAAGGAATGCAAAAAAATGAGCATTAATCACAAACCTGCTTCAAAAAATGCTGCTAGATCAAGCATTTACTGCGTTTTTTCATAGCGATCCGACCTTGTTTTTAGACGATATGGATCGAACAAAGCCGTATCAAACACTAAGCAGGGCTTGTAGTTTGTGTGTGAAAGGAGTAATATGCCTTTTAAATATTATATTTATTTGCTGGTGTGACGCTTTAAAGCGTATAGTATACTCCGTAGTAGATAGGGAGTGCTCTATACGTGATGAGATTTCTTACACGCTATGCAATCGTTGATTGACGAAGCGATTTCTTTTTTGGTAAGCTATGAAGTGTAAGCATTTCTTACATTTCAACCAGAAATATATCACATGGCTATTGACGATGTCAGGTTTTTGGTTTTATAATGACGACAGAAAAAAAACGAGAACATGAACATTTGACATTAGAAAAAGTTGCAATGTTCGGAAATTTGGGGAGGAAAGTACAAATGCCGGTAGAAAATGTATTGAAGCTCGCACAGGAAAACAATATTGAGTGGTTCGATTTCCGTTTCGTAGATTTGTCGGGACGTGCACACCATATCTCACTGCCATCTAGCGAAGTTGATGAGGATACTTTTGTGAATGGTGTAGCGTTTGACGGTTCTTCTATTCCAGGCTTCCGCGGTATTGAAGAGTCTGATATGGTTATGATGCCGGATCCAGAATCCGTGTTTATCGATCCATTTACCGCTCATCCGACAATCAACGTAATGTGCAACATCTACACACCGGATGGCGAGCGCTATGAGCGTGACCCACGCGGTATCGCCGAGAAAGCAGAAGAGTTCCTGCAATCCAGCGGTGTAGGTACAGCGGCATTTTTCGCTCCAGAATCCGAATTTTTCATCTTTGACGATGTTCGCTACCAGAGCGATACAAACGTATCCTCGTACTCCGTAGATTCCAACGAAGCTTTCTGGAATACGAATCGTAAAGAAGAAGGCGGCAACCTCGGTTTCAAAATCCGCAAAAAAGGCGGTTATGTACCGGTTGCTCCAGTTGACTCCCAGCAAGATATCCGCAGCGAAATGTGTCGTCTGCTGGAAGAAGCTGGCCTGAAAATCGAGCGTCATCACCATGAAGTAGCAACAGCTGGACAAGCGGAAATCAACTTCCGTTTTGATACTCTTAAATTCACAGCAGATAACCTGCTGAAATACAAATATATCGTGCACAACACAGCGGTACAGTACGGTAAAACAGCAACGTTTATGCCAAAACCACTGTTCGGTGACAACGGTAGCGGTATGCACGTTCACCAATCCATCTTCAACGGTGACGAGCCATTGTTCTACGAAAAAGGCGCTTACGCGAACCTGAGCGAAATGGCGTTGCACTACATCGGCGGTATTCTGTACCATGCACCTGCACTGATCGCGCTGACTAACCCAAGTACTAACTCGTTCAAACGTCTGGTTCCTGGTTATGAAGCACCGGTTAACCTCGTATTCTCTAAAGGTAACCGTTCCGCAGCGGTACGTATCCCTGTAGCAGCTGTAACACCTAAAGGTTGTCGTATCGAGTTCCGTACACCGGACTCCACTGCTAACCCTTACCTGGCGTTCTCCGCTATGCTGATGGCTGGTCTGGACGGCATCAAAAACAAACGTGATCCACGCGAACTGGGCTATGGTCCTTTCGACAAAAACATCTATGAGCTGTCTGATGAAGACAAACAAGGCATCCGCAGTGTACCTGCTTCTCTGGATGAAGCTCTGGACGAACTGGAGAAAAACCATGAGTTCCTGCTGGAAGGTGACGTGTTCACAGCAGACTTCATCGCGAACTACATCGCGTTCAAACGCGCTGAAGCTAAAGACGTTGCAATCCGTGTACATCCACACGAATTCAGCCTCTACTACGATTGCTAATCGGCTGACTGCCGATTTACACGGTAATACAAGCCGCAAGGCGAATGAATCCTCCGGAATGACTGTTCCGGAGGATTTTTTAATAAGTTATCGCAATGTAAAGGCTTTGTTCGGAAATAGCTATAAACGGGAGTAATTCCGTGCATGGTGTAAAAAGTATTCGCTTTCCAAGCCAGAGTGACAAAAGACACTTGCTCACCCTGGAAAATGCTGATATCATAGCGATAATTACCACAAACCTGACATCATCTCTTTACAGGGATAAAGATGTCATGCCGAATCTGAAAGGGTGGAGTAAGAGATGACGAAGAGAGCTTATAATTTCAATGCCGGTCCAGCTGCATTGCCGCTAGAAGTGCTGGAGCGTGCTCAGAAGCAATTTGTAGACTATGAAGACACTGGAATGTCGATTATGGAAATGTCGCACCGTGGAGCGGTATATGAAGGCGTACATAAAGAAGCAGAGCAGCGTCTGTTATCTTTGCTCGGTAACCCGGAAGGATTCAAAGTGTTGTTTCTGCAAGGTGGAGCAAGTACACAATTTGCGATGATTCCGATGAACCTGTTAGGCGAAGGACAGGTAGCTAGCTATGTGGATACGGGAAGCTGGGCAGGCAAAGCGATCAGCGAAGCGAAGTTGCTCGGTGAAACGCAGGTTGCTGCTTCTACGAAAGCAGATCATTATATGCGCGTGCCAACGTCTGAAGAGCTACAGATTGCTGCGAATGCGGCTTATGTGCATTTAACTTCTAATGAAACGATCGGTGGCGTACAGTTCAAGCAATTCCCGGATACAGGGGATGTTCCACTTGTTGTGGATATGTCGAGTGACATTTTGAGCCGTCCACTGGATATGAGCCAATTCGGTATGATCTATGCCGGTGCGCAAAAGAACCTCGGTCCTTCCGGCGTCACGGTTGTGATTGCACGTGAAGAGCTGGTGAACCATTCACCTAAACATATTCCGACTATTTTCCGTTACGACACTCATCTTAGCAATGGATCGCTGTACAACACACCGCCATCGTTTGCTATTTATATGGTTAATGAAGTGCTGAAATGGATTGAGGAACAAGGCGGTCTGGAAGGCGTGGAGCGTCTGAACACGCAAAAGGCTAACCTGATCTACGATGCAATCGATAATAGCAACGGTTTTTACAAAGGAGCTGCGCATAGCGATAGCCGTTCCCATATGAACATTACATTTAGGTTGCAAACGGAAGAACTGGAAAAAGCCTTTATTAAGGCATCCGAGCAAGCAGGCTTTGTTGGTTTGAAAGGACATCGTAGCGTAGGGGGCCTACGTGCATCGATTTATAACGCTGTACCGTACGAAAGCTGTAAGGCGTTGGTAGAATTTATGCGGGATTTCCAGAAAAAACACGGCGAATAGAGCAACTTTTATAGCTCGTTTGCGTTAAAAGGTACAAGCCTTCCCTTCTGGGAAGGCTTTTTTTAAAAAAATTCAACTATTTTTTGTCAAAAGCTGTCGCAATTTACCGAGATAGGTTATAATCAAAAAGAACTAGATAAAAGGTGGAAACAGAACTATGGCACTACACATTGTATTGGTCGAACCAGAGATACCAGCGAATACTGGCAACATTGCCAGAACATGCGCAGCTACAGGGATTCACCTGCATCTTGTGCATCCTTTGGGTTTTAGAACAGATGATGCTACTCTCAAAAGAGCGGGTCTTGATTATTGGCACGCTGTCCATATTGAATATCATGACTCTTTTGAAGAGGTTCAAAAGTCCTACAGTGGGCATCGTTTCTTTTATGCCACGACTAAGGCTGAAAACAGATATTGTGACTTTACGTTTCAAGATGGTGATTTTTTTGTGTTTGGTAAGGAAACGAAGGGACTGCCACCTGAACTGATCGCAGCTAATCCGGAAACGGCAATGCGGATGCCCATGTCCGGTGATGTCCGCTCGCTGAACCTGTCCAATTCAGCGGCCATCATCGTATATGAAGCATTACGGCAATTGGATTTCCCTGGACTGAGCTAATTTTCAGAATCGGATGCAGTGAGAAAAGGCTCGTTTCTAAAAGAAAGAATAGAAATTAGTAAAAGTTAGCAGGATTCAACAAGTAAGTGAAGAATATACAGAATAGTGAAATAGAGAATATATAGTTTATATTCCAAATTTTATAAAACTGTTATTCTTCCTTCACTTGTCATCGAGTGTTTGTATATAATGCAGACACTTCAGTATCAATTACTAGAGAGGTGTATAATTGTATGAAACCGGCAGGCGTTGTACGTAAAGTTGATCAATTGGGAAGAATTGTGTTGCCAAAGTCGCTGCGTAAAAGATATCAAATGAATGAAGGAGACCCGGTTGAAATTCTTGTACAGGGTGATCATATCATTCTGGAAAGATATCGTCCGAAATGTGTATTCTGTGGTTCGATGGAAGAAGTAAGCGAGTTTAAAGATCGCTATATTTGCGCACAATGCGTAACGGAAATGAACTTGATTCCGAAAAATGCCTAATTCATTTAATGAGTAACATTTGAGGGGATGAGTGACCAGGATAACGCCGGTGCAAAAACAAATAGATAGGAAGCACATTGCGCCATGCCATGATGATGGGTCCCATACAAATAGGAATCATCTCCCTTTATTTTGATTGTAAATATAGAGACCTTCCCGCCTGTAATGAGGCGAGAAGGTCTTTTTTGCCAGCTGGGTATTGTTTGTGCTACTCTGTATGGAAAATATTGTTTATGATGAAGAGAGCTGTATCATAATTAAAAACGGAATTTTATTATTTATATTAAAGGTAAAATAAAAAATTAATTATACAGGAGTGATATTATGGGACAAGCTGCAAGAAATGCACTTAAAGGTTATACATTTCAACATTATATATTTACTCTTTTTTTAGCAAAGATGGACGTTGAAAGAAAAATCAAAAAGCTTGAGTCGGAAGCAATCATAGGTGGGAATTTTGATGATTTATATATAGAGGCAACTGAAACTTATAGAGTTCAGGTGAAAAATTACTCAAATACTACATTGGATGATATTGTTGTAACAGGAGATAGTGTGAAAATTAAAAAAAACCTTAATAACTATAATCAAGAAGAAAATAATATTGTAATTATTAATACTGATCAAATTGAAACAGATTCAGAATTTATGGGATTTCCAGCAACCGAATTAGATGGCATTGTGATAATACCACTTACTCCTATTGGCGTGCAAAATCTACTTGATGAGATGTTTAGTACTGAAAGTAGAGAAATCCAGATAATTCAGTTTGCATTTTCTATGATAACTTCATCAAACTTCGTGGTAGATGAAGAGAAGCTACCAAAAGTGATTAGGATGTCTTTAGATTTAAGTGACAAAACAATCTTAATTCGAGAACCATTAAATAGTGTAGAGAAGGGAGTTTTATGGATATATGGTAAGCCTGGGGTAGGTAAGAGCCATTATGTTGAAGAATTGATTAAAAAGTATGATGACGCAATAGTATATAGATTTTGGACTGGATCTCAAGATGAACTATTAATGAAAAGATTGCAATTTGATGTGTTTTTAAATGATGTGGCGTTAGGAGTGTTCAAATCTCCAAGAAGTTATACTATCAAAGACCTGACTCAAGAAATTATAAGACAAGAAAAAATATTAATTATTGATGGTCTTGATCATGTTGAAAATTATAATTCGAAAGAACTTCAATCATATATAGATTTCATTAATTCATTGGAGGATGCTCGTCTCATTGTTTTATCAAGGCCTCTTTTAGCTGAAGTGAGTTGGAGACCAATGGAATTGATGAATTGGAATTCTGAAGAAACCATATTATATCTTGCATTAGCTTACAACATTCACGAATACAGAGTTGCTAGCAAAATCTATGTAGTTACCGATGGCTATCCAATAATCACTCACTTTATTGCGGAACATTATACAATTCATAAAGAGATTAACATTACATTAGAAATTGAAAACTTAAATCAATATTATGACATGTTACTTGAAAGGGTTAATCCAAAATCCTTATTATCTATTTTTGCAACAAACAATAGTTTCTTTATAGAGTCTGAGCTTAGAGCCATTCTTGAAAATCCTTTTCTGGTAGACACAATCATGGAGTTTATTAAAGGGCATCCATACTTGTTTAAAAGGACAATAAATAGGATATCGTTAATTCATGATAGTTTTAACACATACCTGAGACATCAAATTAAAAGTTATCCAGAATTAACAGACAGAGTGAATCAATTTGTACAGAATAGTTTGTTGAATAAAAATGTTGATTTTATGTCAAGATTGTCCTCATTTGAATTTATTGATGATTTCTACAAAGAACTATTACTTATATATAGCCAAGCTGATAACTTTTCAACTTTACTTAAAAAGACGTTAGACTTTAATTCAATATCCTCATTTTATAGCCAACTAAGGAGAGTTTTGGAACATAGAGAAGGAATACTAGATGTATATCATTATTATTCGTTTGCCTTGATTTATCAAATGGCTAATCGTACTGATATGCTGGGGTTTGATGGTTTGGTATATCAAATTCTTGTATATATGAATGATCATGTAACTATAGAAGAGGAGATATTTAGTACGGGCGCTCTATGGAACACTTTTATCCTTTTAAAGTTACAGAATGAAGCATTATATAAAAAATACTTAACAGATAATATGTACGATTCAAATCAAATATATGATCTATATGAGACATGTAATAATGAAAAGTATTACTTTAAGAAACGAGAAAGTAAGCCGAATTATAAAAAAGTATTAGAGGAGTTACAAAATAATGATATATCTAAGTTTGATAAGCAAGATATTTTAATAAGACATATGGTTAATGTTTGGATTAATCAAGACCAAGAGGATATTTATTTTAAAATACTAGATGAGTATTTGAATAATGATGAAAAGATATCAACATACCAACTACGCAGAATTGTCGAAGAGTATGGCATTGAGGGCAGAAGGTCAGCTACCATGCTGTCATCTTTCAAATACCAACTCAACGAATTAGGATTATTTGGAGAGGGCAATTTATTTTATAATAAAAATTTAGATGATGTTATTAAAGAAAAAGCTGCAAATGGATCTTTTGAGGTAGTAGAATATGCGACATCCTTTATAAGGTTAGCAAATCATGAAAAGAGACAAATTGATATCTATTCAGTTAATCGAGTATGGACAATGTATTATAATCGAAAAGATTATAGTGTGTTTGCACTTGACACTGCATTAATAATTTTTGAGAAATTTGGTTTTTTAGAAGAATTAAAGTCGATTGATATAATAAAAAAAGTTATGAATCAAAGTGAAAAAGGCATTAGACATTTACTTAGAAGCTATATAAATATGAAAGATAACTCAATAATAGACAAATTAGATCAAATAGGTGCATTTAATGATAGTGATTTCCGAGTAGATATATTCGATTTATTACCTGAGAAGATAAATCATCTTTCAATTGAGCACATTGATGATAGGATACATGAAATGCTCTCATATCATAATTATGGTAGGACAATTGAATACGCAACTATAGAAAACCCATTACAAAGCAAGTATTGTAGAAGAGTTCTTGATGCTATAGTTTACTATGGTTACAAAATATTAGGATTGATTGATGATGAAAAAATTGAGGAAATGATTATTGAAAGAGGAATAGAGACTTTGAAGAAATTAAAAGAAGAACAGGGAGAGTTTATTCCATTTAGAAATGGATGTATTCATGAAGAAGACATGGACTATATTAAAGATAATCAAATCGGATATCTTGAAGTATCAAGATACTCAGATGGATGGTATACTTGTTTACCTTTTGTAGATGTCTACTCTCTTTTCGATTTGGACGAAATTAGAATGCACTACTTGAAAATAATTCATAATTCCATGTTTTCTAGAGTATCGGATAGAGAATACATTGGTAATTGGTATTTGTTGATTGGTAATATCCCGCAATTTCTTGAACAATATAAGATTGATGTTGACTGGAGAAAAATGTATGAAGTTTTAAAATGGTTTTTAAAAGAGTCATTAATTTACGATATTGATCTTAATAATAAGTTGAGGTAGTTCGATTGGATTCAATAGAAATTAGCCACCTAATGATAAGCTTATTGCTTTTTTTAGAAATTACATGGAAGTAGTATCACAAATAAGCGAGATCACAACTCAAGTTCAACTGAAAAGTAGAGTTGAGAGAATGTTATCTGCATATAGTGGTACATATATTCCGTTTCAATATATAGTTGCTTTAGTCGAGTGCGCAATGAACTTATCCCACGTCTTCTATTTAATAGAGATTGGTATACCTACTGTGTTAGATACTGATGCGTCATTGTCTCGCTAAAGAATGAAAGGACGATAATAAAGAAGTTTTATACAAATAAGCCACTCTGTGTATGGAGTGGCTTCGTGTTTAGGTATACTATGATACAACTGTTCATATACTTACTATTTAAAAAACAGAAAGTTCGTTGCCACCGGACGCAGCGAACCGTCAGATGGATGATTGACGACACGCCCATTTAAAATAAGTGAGGTAGAGCCGCCGCCATCCAGATTGTAGGCATCGATGACACCCATTTTGTAGAGTTTGTCCTGCAACTCCTGAAGGGTGGCGCCAGAGCTGCCGTTTTCATTATAGCCATCGGCTGCAATGACGATCAGCTGATCATCTTTATATTTGCCGATAACGGTACGCGGAGCACGGAGTGGCGTCTTTTGCCATTTGTCGGGAATCGGTGTTTTTTGCCCATTTTGAATGAGGATTGGTACGAAGGAAGCGCCAAATGAAGGCGATAATGAATCCAATTTTTGCTGATTGGAAAATTTGCCGCCGATCAGCTGTCCCGAATGATTCATACCGACAAAAAATAAGTCTTTAAAGCTAGGCTGAAATCCACTTACATACTGACCGTCCAGCATCGTTGTGCTGAGCGGATAGCGTTTACCTGCTGAATCGGCAAACCCACCTGCGTTAATGCCCGCTATCGCTCCATAGCGCTGGGTCGCCGTCAATGTCGTTTCCGCACCGCCAAACGAATCTTTGCCCAGCGTCATCCGCATCGCATCTGGATCACGCAGCTTAATTTTCATCGCATACGCATGATACGAACCCGGATTGAGACGATACAGCTCAATCTGAATACGCTGGCTATTCACACGTTCTACCGCAGCACCAAGCCTGGTAGTAATGCGTCTGTTATAAATCTGTTCTGGCTTTTGCGCCTGCGTTGATGCGGTACGTACGATGGACGACATGGCAGCCGTGGTACGATTGTACAGCCGTGTCGTTTTCTCAATCGAGGCTGAGGTTTGCACAGCAACCTGCTCTGCTTGCTGCAAGCCAGTCATAATGTCTGACGTCTGTTTGTTTAATGCAGTAAGGGGCTTGTACGACTCCAGATCAAGCGGAATATGGGTTTCATGTGGTTGAAGCACCAATACCGCGAACACGCCGACAAATGGCGCGATGGCTAACAACAGCAGCCGATTCAACCGTTTAATCCTGTTGTTCATTTGAGCAGCTCCATTTTCTTTTGTAGCGTATCAAGTTGTTTCTGTACTTCATTCAGCTGCGTATACAGCTTGTTGCTATTGTCCGTCTTGTTGCTGGCATTATCTTTTGTAAAGGTGAGCAGCTCGTTAAAGGAATCGACCTTGCTTTGAAGCTGCTGCATTTCCTTTGACATCGTGGTCAGTCGAGTCTCATAGTCGCTTTGCAGGGTAGCGATCTGTCGCTCGGTGTCCGCTTTGATGGCGGTAATCATCTGCTGTTTCAAGTGATTGCTATATACATACGCCGCTGTAGCTCCGAGCGCAATCATGACGATCAAAAACACCAAAAACCATCGTGCAGAGGTAGAGGTTCCGCCTGAGGGCTTCGGACGTGTAGTTGAACGCGAAGTAGGCGCTGTTTTGGAATCCATGTCGGATCACCTCATTTTGTTATTATTTTGAACAAATTTTATTCTAACATGCGGGTAGGGGGGCGTCCATTTCCGAAAAGTACAGTTTGTAAGGGAAATACACTACATATTGTAAGTCCAGAAAATAATATTTTACTTGCATGAATAATAGAAGAAAAGCGGCAGATAGGATTAAAATTCCACTACTACTGACCGATATGTAACTATACAGTCATAATAATTAGCAACCAGACGTCCGCAACATAGATAGATGGATACAGGGAGGAAGTGCCCCAATGGATAGTATGTGGAAGGTTATTATGATCGATAATCATCCAGCCTTAATGCTGGGAACTAAGATCATATTAGAAGAAACCGAAAGCTTGAGTGTTGTTGGCACTGCAAGTTCGGTAAAAGAAGGGGTTAAGCTTGCTACACGCACAAACCCTCATCTGATTTTGCTTGATGATTCACTGCCAGAGGGCAATGCTGAATTTTATTTGCGTCAAATTAAGCGTAGTAGTCCAGATAGCCATGTGATTGTATTGACTGGAGATAATAATCTGTCCCTATTTGCTGGATTGATGAGCATGGGTGCAAGTGGTGTGCTTTCTAAAGAATCTTCGCCTGCCCAACTGCTGCATCTGATCAGTGGTTTGCGTCAGGGATTAACGGTTATTCCGCTGTCGTGGCTAGGTCAAGGTGTCGTTCCGGTGCCTGCTCAAATTCCGACCGATGGCTATTTTGAACTGTCTCAAATTGAACACACGATTATGACGCAGATTACACAGGGGTTTACATACGATAAGATCGCTGAGACGATCCGTGTAAGCCGCCGTTCTGTTGATAATTATTTGCGCAAAATTTATGACAAGCTGGGCGTGAGCAGTCGCGCACAGGCGATTGAGAAGTATACGCTGTATTCGCATACCGCATCGTTTAAGGGTGCGCTGGAAAGTCACCCGAATGTGATTGCGGTAGAGTCATCAGTAGGTATCGAGCCGATCCGTACATTAAAGGCGAAAGGCACCTCGAAAAAGGTTGCTCTGGATTCAAGTTCAGGTGTATGATCTTGAAAAAGCATCGTACAGGAGGCTGAAACGGTGAAATTTTCATTTGCATCCAGAGTAAGCAAAATGCCGCCCTTTTCGGTTCGGCCGGATCGCCGTGCCCAGCGCCGTGAATCATGGATTTCGCTGGCAGAGGAATTGCCGGCAGAGGAGCTATTTCCGCTTGCTCAACTCGGTGAAGCGGCAGGTGCGGTATTTTCAGCGGGTCCGCTTGCATTGCAATATGGTGATGTTGCCGGGTCGCTTGCATTACGACAATGGCTGCACAGTCGCTGGCAAAAGGATCAGAAGCTTGTTGTGGACCCAGCGGATATTTTGCTCACTTCAGGCAGTCAGCAGACGATTGATTTGCTCGTTCGTATTTATGTAAATCATGGCGATGTGGTGCTGATCGAGTCGCCTGCACCTCCAGGTTGCTTGCAGGTGCTGCATTTGCAGGGCGCCCATGTTATTCATGTGGAGTGTGATGAAGACGGCATGCAACCCGAAGAGCTGGAACGACTGATTGCCGATCATCAACCCAAGCTGTTATTTGTATCGCCGAATTTTGGCAATCCGACGGGCAGAGCATGGACGCTGGAGCGGCGGAAAGCCGTATTAGAGCTATGCCGTCGGCATGAGCTGCTCGTTGCGGAGGATGATGCGTATGGCGATCTGCATTTTGGATCGGAGCAAGTACGTTCTTTTCGGCGCCGCTATCCAAGCTTATTTCAGCTCGATCGGGAGCTTGGTGGGAACCATGTGCTGTATATCGGTTCTTTTAGCAAAACGATTGTGCCTGCGCTTCGGATCGGCTGGGCGGCAGGCGATCCACAGTTGATTGAGGTGCTATCGGCAGCGAAGCAGACCGCAGACTGGCAATCCAGCACGATGAATCAGGCGATTCTGTTACGCTTGTTGCAATCGCCGCGTTTTGACTGGGATAGCCATATTACGATGCTCAATCGGGAATACGATATTCGGCTTAAGTTAATGTTGGAGCTGCTCAAACGGCCGAACTGGCGTGGTACAGAAGTAGAAGTACCCGTAGGCGGCATGTTTTTATGGGCGCATTTGCCGGATGAGCTGGATGGCGAGCAGTTGCTGCAACGTGCACTCGTGAAAGGGGTCTCGTTTTTACCGGGCAGACGATGTTATGCTGACGGACAGGGCGGCAGTTATATTCGGCTTAATTTTACCCATCCGGGGCGTGAGGAATTGCTGCTTGGTATGAATCTAATTTCAGAAGCTATTGCTGAAATGAGAAACGAACAGGGTTGATCGCAACCGCAATGGTTGGACAGAGGGACAAGCAGCCGATGCTGCTATACATATACAATGCTTGATGTACGCGTTATACAGGTACCAGGCTGATGAATGCACCGACATGGTGTACATATATGAAAAAGCCGCAGGGACTGCTGTCCATTCTGCGGCTTTTGTTTGGAGCAGGAGAGAAAGGGCTGCTGAATCGCCTGATCAGGTAGTTACTTTTCTCCTGATCAGGTAGTTGCTTCTATGAGATCGACTGACGCAGCGCCTGTAGAGATAACATTTTGTCGAGCGTGAGCAGAACGCCATTTTCCTCATTGGAACGAGTAATAAATTGAGCGGCCTGCTTCGTATTTTCACATGCGTTACGTACAGCAAAGCTGTATTCGGCAACGCCCATCAGCTCGATATCATTTTCACCATCGCCAAAAGACATCGTCTCTGCCATGCTTACTCCAAGCATTTCCTGTAAGCGTCGAACCGTCTCTCCCTTGTGCGTATGAAGCTCGGTAATATCAAGCCAGCGTGCCTCGGAATCAACAATATAAATTTGCCCAAGCATGCTGTGTTCAATATGCTCGCGAAGTGCAGTGCTGCGCTCCCACGGATCGTAGACAGTCAGCTTAATGAACGGTGTATCGATCTGCTCTAGCTGATCCACTTGAATAACTTGCTGGTATGACCCTTTGACAATATCATAGATCGCTGGATCAATCGATGAATGCACATAGGCAGAGTCGCTCGTGCAGGCGATAATCGTCAATTGCGGATCAAATTCCGTAATCAGGCGGATCGCCTGCTGCGCCAACTCACGCTCTAGTGTAAATTCACGTATGAGCTGACCGTCACGCTTGATCCGTGTAGCACTATCTCCAAGAATCCAGATCCCTTCACCGACATCCTCAAATAGCTTTTCTACACGCTCACATTGTTTGCCTGTACAAGCAGCAAACGCAATTCCTTGCTGCTTCATTCGTGCATACACACTTTGAAATAGCTCTCTGTCAAAGCTACTTTGATTGTTCAGGAATGTCCCGTCTAAATCGGTTACGACCAGCTTGATCATCATACAACCTCCACATTATCGACTTTATAAATATTGTTTATTAAGTACCTAGACCAAGCATATCTGTTGGAACCCGTTACATGTCAACTGATTATTTTCTATTTATTCAACAATTATTCAAACCAGTCATTAGCTGAACAAATCGGTTTTACGGTTATAGTTTCATTGGACATTCGCATGCAGCCATATGCGCTCAACCAGACGATTGCTGCTAAAGCAGCACATACGACTATAAGCCCGATTAACGATACGATCATGGTTACGCCTCCTTATTTCTGGATGCCAGTATACGATTCACACGTTCAGTGCTGCCTAGCATACAGAGCAGAAAAATTGCAATCACAAACGGAAATAGTCCGACCGATAGCGATGCTGCCATCACACCGAACAGTGGCGGCAATACGGTAGTGCCGGTATAAGCAACAGCCATCTGATAACCCATCAGGCGAGCAGAGTTCCCTTGACCAAAACGAGCAGGTGTTTCATGCAGCAGGCTCGGATAAATAGGTGCCAGACCGAGACCTATCAGTATTAAGCCAGTCAAAGCAAAGCCTTCAGGTAACGGCAATAGCACGATAATGCCGCCGACCAGAGCGGTCCATTGTCCAAACCGAATCATTAACAGATTGCTCAGCTTAAGCGATAGAAAGCCTGTAAGGAAGCGACCAAGTGTGATCCCTCCGTAATATAGAGAAATCCAGACCGCAGCGGTTTGAGCTGTAATCCCACGCATGCCAACAAGGTAGCTGGCACCCCATAATCCGACCGTCGTTTCCACACCGCAATACAGTAAAAAAGCGAGCAGAGTCGGTTTCACTCCATATAGCTTGAAAATGGAAGTGGATGCGGACGTAGTGATTCCATCCGTTTCAGTAGATTGCTGAGGTTCATTATCTAAAGCTCCATTATTCCGTCTGCGTGCCGCAGCGACTTTGCCCCAGAGCGGCAAGCTAAATAGCAATACAATGACGAGTCCAAACTGAATCATCGAGACGGTAGTATAGCCCTGTCGCCATGCTCCTTGATTAGCGAGATGATGTGCCATGATAATCGGACCGAGTGTAGCGCCAATACCCCAGAAGCAATGTAACCAGTTCATATGATGAGCCTTATAATGGGCAGCTACATAATGATTGAGCGCTGCATCGACCGCACCGCCGCCCAGTCCAAGCGGAATGGCGAGTATCATGAGCCATAATAGGGACGGTGACCAGGAAAAGCCAAATAACGCGAGCGCGGTCATCAGGCAGCTAAGCAATGTAATATTGCCAGTGCCTATCTTTTCGATCAATTTGCCGCTGCATAGGCTGGATACGATCGTTCCTGCCGCAATGATCATCGAAATAAGTCCTGCTGATCCAAGCGAAGCGTTCAAGTCCTGTCGCATAACAGGCCATGCTGCGCCTAGTAGCGAATCTGGTAAGCCCAGACTAATAAATGCGAGATACACAATTACTAAAAACCATGTTGCCATGTTCATACCCCTTTGCTGTGTAGTAGCTAAGCTTCAAATAACAAGTTCAAGATAACATACTTTATTAACTTTATAAAGATATTTTATTAAGTATCTGCAAATAAACGCGCGAAGACGAATTGGGTGTGAAAGGGACAGAAATCATAATAGCCATAAATCGTATAAAACGATGCATGGCTATTCGATCGTGTTGGAGTAGGCTAATCATTCGTAGGAGGTAGCAGGCTGTAATGCTTGCAGTGTCAGCCAGCGCATACCGGTCTCAAAGTCATCCTCAAAATTATGCTTTTGAAAAATATCGGGATAGACAGGGCTTGGATATCGGGCTTGATATCTCTCCAGTGCCTGTCGCCATGCGCCCTCAGCCACACTATTTTGATAGATCACCATATGTTCAGGTGCAAGGATGGAATTGACACTTTGAATAATCCAGCCGATCGCATCCGCCAGTCGCTCTGAATTCGATTCTGTATACCAGTCGATATCAAAAGGCAGAAACTTGATTTCACCCGCCATTCCGCTTTTGCCGCGAATCAGTCTGCCTTCCTGATGAATTCCCATGCCCGGTGGATACCGATCCGGAAAATAAAGACCGGTAACGGTATGGTCTGGATCAAGCTTATGGTTCGTATGATAGCCATACACAGCCGCATTCACATCATTTTCAAGAAAGACAGGCAAGTTGAATCGCTGTCCGATCTGTTCAATCATTCGCACGCCCTCCAGCTCTCGATGACTGCTCGTCATAATCTCGCCATCGACAACCTGACCGGGCACACCAATTCCAATAGCCTGGATAGCTGGATAGGCGGCTATACATTCATCCATGAGCTGATCGAGCGTGTCCTGCTTAAATGACGATACGATCTGTTCTCGCTTGCTTAACACCCGATTTTCCAGATTAATGACCACACTGGATAACATAAACTTTCCGCCACAATCCTTCATATAAATGACCAGGCCGAGACTGAAATCGTAATTATAACGGTACGTTAGTGCGGGTCGCCCACCATTGGACGGTACAAGCGCATCCTCAAAAATCTCACCGCGTTTATGCAGCTCGCGTACAAGTGAATTGATCGTAACGACGCTAAGCTTTGTCAATCCGGCCAGCTGTGGCTTGGTCGCTGTTTCGACTTGCTTCATCACCTGACGTACATGATGGAGATTCATTTGCTTCATCATATTAGCATTTGCTGTTTTCATGTGTTCCTTTCCATGCGGATATCGGCTGCTAGATTTTGGTTTGTATCCGCATTGCTGCATAGTATCGTGTTGTACAGATGCCCTTCGGTTCAAGCTACATGATCTATAAGGAACCAAAGCGATTCCTAATATGCACATATTCATCAAGTGCCAGCTTGCCAGCTTCGGTCAGACGGTAGCTTCCACGGGCGATGCGTTCAAACCAGCCATAATGATTGTCCTGCATAATTGCGGCGGCAGAGGGAACACCGCTCTGTTCTCTTAGCTCGCGTGGGGAGATCCCTTCCCTGGAACCAAGCGCCTGAGCTACTCGCAATGCCTTTTCACGGTAAGCTGTTACGAGTTTGACGCCTGAGCTACCGCCCAGATTGTAATCGCCGCTGCGTTCAGCCAGCTCGCGCACAAGTCGTTCACGGCGACTACCTTTGCGCGGCTTAACTGTAGTCGCAGCCACACTAGGCTCGCACAAAATTTCCACCAGCGGCGACTTCGTTTTGTAAAAGGTGACCGTGATCAGTCCCAGCCCTAGCCGTTCACAAAGGACGATCAGTTCGCTCCAGCGCTGATTGGCAGCGCCTTTTTTGGCTCGATTGCGTTCTACAGCAACATACACATTGCTGCTTAGCTTTTGCCGCTCGATGCCTTGAAGCAGCAGCGCTAGATTAAACGTTTTTTTGATCTCGATAATTAGCGGTTCATTGTCATTATGTTTGACACCGACCAGATCGCAATGTCGTACTTCGCTCTTTACTTCATAGCCCTGTTTGACAAAGAAATGCTTGATCGGTAAATAAAGTTCCGTTTCTCGTTGTACAGCCATAGCGTATAGGTTCTCCTTCATTGTAGGATCATCAAGCGGATCGATGAGCCTATTCAAGCTTTGGTTCTGTTTATTATTATAAAGGAACAAAATAAAGGAGCAAATAAACGAACAAGCTAAAAGGATAGGCGCGACTAAAAGGACAAGTGGAAAAAGCAATGAGTGATCTCCCATCCTAAACATATATGGAGTAGGGATAAAACTATTGATACATGCCTGTCAGAGCGAGAAGACTCACATGATCAATGCGTCATTCACAAGCCAATCACGCTCATGATTGTTCGCCAAATTATTTCAAAATCCGTCATTTGTTTACTAAACTAACATGATAATTGATCCGATGTAATACTAATAAGAAATTATTAATTTTATGTAAAAATAAGTGGAGTTGTACAGCATCAAATTCGTACAGGGGATATAGAAAAAGGGGGATATAGAGTATGATTCATGTTTCGGCAACACGTCAGCGACAATTAGAATATATGGGTTTGACCGATAAAGAAGTACAGTTATTATATAAACATCGTGACCTATTCGCAAAGGTCGTCGATGAGGTAGTTGATTATTTTTACAATCATATCGAGCGGTATCCCGATCTACAGCAGGTGATCCAGCGCAATCAATCATCGGTACATCGACTCAAGCAAACTCAGCGGGATTACTGGCTATCTTTAGCTGCCGGCAAGATCGATGATGAATTTATTGAAACACGCCTCAAAATAGGACGTATTCATTCGCAAATCGGTCTGAACCTGGATTATTATCTCGGTACGTACATGACCTATACCGACATCTCCGCTCGTGTGCTGAGCCGAGAGCTACCGGATGAATGGATCGATGTGCTGAATGCGCTGACCAAAATGTTCAATCTGGATTCACAGCTTGTGCTGGAAGCGTATGGGGAGCGTGAACAAAGCCAGATTCGTAAAATGGGTGAGCAAAAGGAGCATATGCTTGCCGCCATTACGGAAGTAGTGAATCGGATTAGCGATATGATCGCCCGTTTGAATGCTAATGCGCGTGCTATTTCAGATTCTGCCAGTCATATCGCTTCCACGCAGGAAAATTCACTGCAAGAGATGAATACGCTGGGCGATGAAGTGAAGCAGATCGGCAAAGTAGGCTCATTGATGAGAGAGCTATCTGATCAGACACATTTACTCGGTCTGAATGCCTCGATTGAAGCGGCACATGCTGGAGAATATGGACGAGGATTCAGTATTGTTGCGCAGGAAGTACGCAAACTGGCAGGCTCGTCGCATAGTGCACTACAGGATATTACGGCAACACTGGACGTTATTTTACGCAAGCTCGATCAGGTAGAGGGCGACTTCAAACAAAACGTAGAGTTATCCCACCAGCAAGCGCAAAGCTCAGAGGAACTGGCGATTTTTGCACGTACAATTGAAGAGGTAGCACGCGAGCTATCCGCGCTTCAAGAGCGTGACGATAGTATGTCTCAAGCATAATGCAGAGATTGTAAATTTTTTTAGATATAAGCAAAGTTAACAATTGGTCGTCTGTCGGAATAACAGACGGCGAATTTGTTTATTTAGAGCATATAACAACGAATTAAAGTGTGATGGGCGACGTGAAAAGCTGCCTCATTCTACTCGAAAATTCACGCTAGAAAAAAGCAGAAGTTCTTTGACATTTTGAATCAACAGTGTATAATGGGAATAGTGCGATTAATTTTATGAAATAAGGTGATTACTCATGAAAAAAGAAGGACATCCTCAATTTCAACAGGCTATTTTCCTGGACCCTAGCTGTGGATATAAATTCCTGAGTGGAACAACGAAATATTCCAGCGAAACTATGGAGTGGGAAGATGGTAACACGTATCCTGTAATTCGTGTTGATACCAGCTCTGCTTCTCATCCTTTCTACACTGGTAAACAAAGAAACGCAGACGTGGGTGGCCGCGTAGACAAGTTCAACAAAAAATACGGCTTGAAATAAGACCGATTGTTGATGAACTTTTCTTCATAACCGTTTCGGTTGTGAACCGTCATAAAAAGCGTACCGCAAGCATTCGTTGAATGCAGGCTGGTACGCTTTTTTTGTATACATAAATAGATGGATAGGATAGATCTATACAGCCTATTCGTAAAGAGGATGTACAGTATTGTACGAGCATCATTAAACGAAAGGGACCATGAGGTAGGAAAAGTTTATATTGCGTTTACATTGTCCATACACTGTCTGCAAATTAAGGCGATATACTGTTCAAGACACGTGCTGCTCTTGTATACATTCAAAGCTACGTAAAATGATGGAAGCCGGTTCTGCTGAAAAAACGGCGAAAACAGATGGAGTTGATTAACATGATGGAGCTTACTATTCTCGGTGGTCCCGGAGAACATGGCCGTTCCAGCTATCTGCTTCGGCGGGATGATCAGTATATACTGCTGGATTGCGGAATTGACATACAGCCGGAATATGATGAGGAGCATGCTAGGCTCAGACCGATTATACCCGGGTTACAGGCGGTATTTTTATCGCATGCCCATGAAGATCATAGTAGCGGTCTTCAATTTTTACAGCATTATGGATATCAGGGTGAGATTTGGACGACAAGAGCTACAGTGCGTCAGTTGCCTGTCTGTCTGAAAAAAATGGAGTACCAGCATTACGCTCTGGCTGAGGCAGGTGCAATGCATACGCAGCAAGCAGCGGCAAACAGCAGCGATGAGCTACAATTTCGGTATGTGGAAGATATCGTTTCACCGGGGCAATGGATATCGGTTCGTCCAGAGCTGGAAATCTGCTGGGGACGAGCCGGGCATGTGCCAGGTTCGATCTGGATTACGCTGAAATGGTATGGTAAGAACATATTTTACACCGGTGATTACAGTGCAGAATCGCGTTTGCTGCAAGCGGATCGTCCGCTGCATCATTCCCGTATTGTGTCACGCGCCTATCCATTACCCGGACAAATTCCTGATCTCGATCTGGCTATTGTGGATGCAGCGTATGGTGTCGATACCGATCGACAGGGCAATAAGCTCGCTCAATTAGGTCGGTATATGAAAGAAACGCTGCTGCATGCAGGTACAGTATTGTTACCAGTGCCTGTGTATGGCCGTGGTCAAGAGTTGATGTTATGGGCGTTTGAGCAGTTTCCGAAAGTTCCGATTCTAGTCGAGCAAGATTTGCTTGATGCGCTACAACTATTTGCTTCCGACGAGCAATGGTTGCAGCCGGATGGAGCGGAACGGATTGAGCGACTCCTTCAATCGCCACGTCTATATCAGATGACCGATGATCATTCCCGTGAGCAGCTCATTCAGACGCATCCATCGGCGCTCATTTTTACAGATGATGGCATGATGCAGTCGAGTAAGGCGCAGCAGCATTATATGCGTATTGCTGCTAGAGACGATAACCGTGTTATTTTCACAGGCGATCTGGCGCAGGGTTCCTTCGGGCGAATGCTCATGATGGATATGGAACATCGCGGCTGTCAGATTTTGCATGTGCGTTACAAGGTGCATCAAGGATTGCCAGATGTACGGCAAATGCTGCTTGATCTGAAAAGTCCACGCGCATTGCTCGTGCATGCGCCAGCTTCACGCACCGATGGACTTGCACTGCGTTTGGAGCAGGAAGGGTTTCAGCAGGTGCATTCTTTGCTGGCAGAAGAGCAGCTTTCGTTTGGCTGATCGATATTGATCGATGTGAGTAGGCTGATCTATAGTAATATACTGAGCGATATCGGTATGAAATAATAAAAAGAACGTACAGCAGAGCGGGAATGCAGCTGTACGTTCTTTTTTTGTATGCCGTCATCTGTAGGCACGTTTAGGAAGGGAATGTGTAATAGAAGCACCGACTGACGTGGTGATAACAGATTATGATGGTGTAGAAGTGTAGAAATATCGATTTATAGTATTGATTTTAGTATAGAAAAGTAATTTGTAGTGTAGAAGAGGCAGCGATCCACATCACGAAAAAGAGCCTGTGTTATAGGGAAAACTTGCACTGTAACAGAGAGGTCGATTGATATGTGGAAAAAATAATCAAGTTACGGCAGCATCAGACGTTGCTGTCGATTCGTTCAGACAGGCAGCAAAGCGATGAATCAAGCCGGAATAATGACGCTCCTTGTTGTACGCATAGTACAAATATCGGCGTAGTGCTTGATCGGGCAAACTGTGCATCTGTAGCTTCCCACTGCGCAGCTCCTCCTCGACAGCCATCCGCGACAGAAAGGCTGCATAGCCGCCCAGCATCACGGCACGTTTGATCGCTTCGGCAGAATCAAGCTCGATAAAAGAACTGGTTTCCAGTCCGTTATCGCGCATCCAGCGATCGCTAATTTGACGTGTGCTGGAATCGTGACTGTGCAGCACGAACCGGCTGCGCTGAAGCATGTCCAGATTCAGCTCTGATTCGCTTGCCAGCGGATGATCCGGTGTGAAAATGACGACCATCTGATCTTCACCTATTAATCCTTTGACCAGAGCAGGATGTTCAAATGGCTCGGTTAGCATAATGCCCATATCAATTTCATGATTGATGAGCATATCACGTATGACCGGTGCGGTCTTGACCGCAATCGAGAGCTGTACGCCCGGATATTGATGGCTAAACGAATGAATCAGATCCGGCAAAAAATACGTTGCCGGTACATAGCTTGCGCCAATCCGCAATTGCCCACGCTCTAACGCACCAAATTCCTGCACAATGCGCTTCGATTCTGCGGCAAGCGCATTGATCTTCGTTGCATAATGCAGCAGCGCTTTGCCCGGCTCGCGCAGTACAATTTTGCCGCCACGGGATTCGAATAACGCCACGCCCATTTCCTTTTCCAAACTTTTCATATGAAACGTAACGGTAGGCTGCTTAAGTCCTAGCTCATCAGCGACTGCTGTAATTTTCTGATGTCGGTTTAGCAGCTCAACGATTTGTAATTTGATCAGATTCATCTCACACCTCCATGTTCAATCTAGCATAGAATTATTCGATGATTATCAAAATAGAGCATAGTAAAAATTGATATTTCGTTTACATTCCCCACATATGCCGGACAAACTCACCTTTTATACTGAATTCAGTTGAACAAAACGATTGCTGCCTGCTGGTATATGTAAGCCAGTATTCATAGATGACCGATCAAGCAACAAGTACATAGAGGGGAGTAAGGCAGATGACAGAAATTACGCTTCGAGGCGTGAGCAAACGCTATGACGGCGTGCAGGCGCTAAAACCAGTCGATATGATCATTCCCGCGGGCAAGTTCACAACATTGCTAGGCCCGTCGGGTTGCGGTAAGACTACCTTGCTACGACTGATCGCCGGACTGGAAACGCCGGATAGCGGTGAAATTCTGGTGGATGGTGAACCGGTGTTCTCGCAGGCGCGCAGAGTGAACTTGCCGCCGCATAAACGACATTTTGGCATGGTATTTCAGGAATTTGCACTCTGGCCGCATATGACCGTCTACGAAAATGTAGCCTTTAGTTTAAAAGCTAACGGTCAGAAAAACAATATCCGTGAGCGTGTACAGCATGCCTTGGATCAGGTACGGCTAACCGGAATGGAGAAGCGTCAGCCACATCAGCTGTCTGGTGGTCAGCAGCAACGGGTTGCCTTTGCACGTGCGATTGTGATGCAGCCCGGTCTGATTCTGTTTGATGAGCCGCTTAGCGCATTGGATGCGATGTTACGAGAGGACATGCGAGATGAACTGATGAACCTGGTGCGTGAGCTAGGATTGACTGCACTGTATGTGACCCATGATCAGACGGAAGCGATGTCGATGTCGGACGAGATTCTAGTTATGCAGTCTGGTCATGTATTGCAGCGCGGTACGCCAGAGCAAATTTATCGACAGCCTGTGCATCCCTTTGTCGCGCGTTTTATCGGTCGATCCAATTGGATTGAGCCGGAGCAAACGCTATTCCGTCCAGAGCATGCACGCTGGCAACCGATAGCTGAATCTGAATCCGAAGAGCATTCGTATGTTGCTACAGTTCAGCGTGTGAGTTATATGGGAGATCGATATGAAATCGAACTGAATGCAGGGGAAGGACGAATGTGGACAGCGTACCATGACAAGCGCATGAGCATTGGGAGTAAAGTGCAGCTCTATGTATCTGCCCAGCATCTATGCGAAGTTGGCGAGCATCATCGTTCAGCTGAAGATGTGCCGATTGCTCCAAGTGTCCAGGATGCTCAGCATGGATCAGCGCCTTCACCCGGTGGCAGGCAGCATATTTCATGATCGATGATCGCAAGCGAGCGATAGCACGAAGTAGGATAAGTGAAATGTTGGCGAGATGGCGCAAGGTTTAGAGTCGATAGGATGGTAGGTCATGATAGCGCAGGTCGTTATGGCACTCGTTTACAAGCACCAACATATATATGAGGGGGAATAACGCATGAATTGGAATCAAATGTGGAAAACGACAAGTTTACTCGCAGTAACGGCAATGCTCGGTACGACACTGGCAGGTTGCGGCAATACAGGTAGCAACAGCACGACAAGTGCAGCAGGCAGTTCGGCTAGCAAAGGCGACAATACGCTCGTAGTGTACAGTGCAGGCCCGGAAGGACTGGCGAAAAAAATCGAAGCTGGCTTTGAAGCGAAAACCGGTATTCAGGTGGAAATGTTCCAGGGTACGACCGGTAAAGTGCTCTCTCGGATGGAAGCGGAAAAATCAAATCCGGTCGTTGATGTCGTTGTCCTCGCCTCGCTACCTTCGATGCAATCGATGGCGAAGGAAGGGCTAACATTGCCTTATCCAGCAGCAGCCAATCACGATAAGCTGGTCAAAGATTGGTCGGATGCAAATGGCAACTATTTTAGCTATAGCGCTTCGGCACTCGGTATCGTATACAACACCAAGCAGGTGAAAACACCGCCAACATCATGGGAAGAGTTGACGAAGCCGCAATGGAAAGACAAAGTGAACATTCCTGATCCATCCCTGTCCGGTTCGGCATTAGACTTTATTACAGGTTATTTGAGTGTCAAAGGCGATAGTGGCTGGTCACTGTTCCAGCAATATAAGCAAAATGGAGTAGCGATGGCAGGTGCTAACCAGGAGGCGCTTGATCCGGTCGTTACGGGGGCAAAAGATGTGGTCGTTGCTGGTGTCGATTATATGGCCTACAAAGCTAAAAAAGACGGCGAGCCTGTAGATATCGTGTATCCATCCGAAGGTACAGTCATCAGCCCACGTCCAGCGGCGATCATTAAAACGACGAAGCATGAAGAGCAGGCGAAACAATTTATCGATTACCTGCTGTCTGATGAAGCACAACAGCTGGTCGCTAAAGCTTCCCTGCTGCCAGGACGTACCGACATTAAGGCTGACAATCGTGCCAATCTGTCGGATATTAAAACGTATCCGGTGAAATGGGATTGGATGGACGAGCATGGCGCAGACGTAGCGGCTCGTTTCACAGAGCTGTACAAGTAAGTTCGGGCTTCACGTAAAGGGGATGGATCTATGATACAGGCATCAGGACACTGGTTTCAAAGATGGAGTACGGTCGCGGCATTTATGCTGCTGACCGTACTGATTGTTTTACCGCTGCTGCTTATTTTCCGAACCGCGATCGATAGTGATGGAACGATCGATTGGCTCGCACCGTTTCACACGATTGCGAGTAGCAGTCTTGGTTCTGTAATGTTAAATTCAATCTGGCTCGGCGCGCTTGTTATTGTGCTCACCACACTGCTGGCATTGCCGCTAGCATGGATTATGGCGCGCTCGGCGCTTGGACGCTGGCGCTTGCTTGATGTGGTGCTGCTCATTCCATTTATGACACCGCCGTATATCGGTTCGATGGGCTGGATGTTATTTATGCAAAAAAACGGCTATATGGAGCAATTGCTGCCAGCATCTGCGGCATGGACGCCTGCCTTTTTCAGTCTGGGTGGGATGGTGCTCATTATGAGTTTGCATCTGTTTCCATTTTTGTATTTGATTTTGCGGAATACATTGCTACAAATTAGCGGCAGTACCGAAGAAGCGGCGGCGCTGCATGGCGGTTCGCCAGCGTATCGTTTTCGGCGTATTATTTTGCCATTACTGCTATCCAGCTATGTCATGGGTGCATTGCTTATTTTCGTCAAAACGATTGCGGAGTTTGGCACACCGGCTACATTTGGGCGCCGGATTGGTTATTATGTGATGACTTCGGAAATTCACAAATATATTTCCAGCTGGCCGATTGATTTTGGTAAGGCGACTGCACTGGCATCGTTATTGCTCAGTGTATGCCTGGTGATGTGGTATATTCAGAGCGTGCTGAGCAGCCGCTATTCGTATCGTCTGACAGGTGGCAAAGGGAGTCGTCAAAGTGGCTATCGTCTCGGTGGCTGGAAAGGTGTACTGAGCTGGACATATGTGATCGCATTGCTTGTGCTATCGATCGGCATTCCGTACTTCTCCGTTATTACCGCTTCGCTGCTCAAGCTGCGCGGTATAGGCATTGCGGCAGGCAACTGGACATTCGCGCATTATGCTGAGCTGCTACAGCCAGGCTCGGATAGCATGCAGGCATTAATGAACAGCTTTACACTATCACTCGCATCATCAACGATTGCGGTCGTGATCGGCACATTCCTTGCGCTCAAAGTTGATCGTAGCCGCCGTCTATCGCAAAAATGGATCGATCTGTTCAGTCTGATGCCCAATACGGTGCCCGGTATCGTTATTGTAGTTGGATTGATTCTATTCTGGAATTCAACCTGGATGCCTGTGCACCTGTACAATACATATGGCATGGTTGTATTAACGTATGTGGTTCTATTTCTGCCGTATACGGTGCAATATGTGAAAGCGAATTATGGTCAAATCGACTCGATTTTGCTTCAGGCAGGAGCGATGTCCGGTGGTCGTCCGTGGTATGTATTCCGCCGTATTTTACTACCGCTGCTTGTGCCGGGCATTATTGCTGGCTGGATGATGACTTTTACAATTTCCAATCGTGAGCTGGTAGCGTCTTTGCTTATTCTTCCGCCGTCGATGCAGACGTCTGCCACGTATATTTTTGCCCAGTTTGAACAGGGAGCGGTCTCGATGGGAATGGCGATGGCCGTCGTATCGGTCGGCATTACGACCATTCTGCTGCTCATCCTGAACGCGTTGCCTGCTACAGGCAGCAAGCAGCCGTGAGCATCGTATGCAATTGACGGTACTTGGCGGCGCGGGGGAGCATGGTCGTTCTAGCTATTTGCTCACCGAAGAGCAGGCGCATATTTTGCTAGATTACGGTGTGAAAAAGGAAGACGGCGGACAATATCCGGTAGTGGAAAATATGGAACAACTGATTGGCGGTTTGCAGACGGTGTTTCTGTCTCATGCTCATGAGGATCATTGTATCGGGTTGCCGATTTTGTATCGGCATGGTTATCGTGGAGAAGTGTGGACGACAAGAGCGACGGTGCAGCAGTTACCTGCCTATTTTAACGCATGGAAAAAGTATACCGATCAACGTCATGTGACGCGTCCTTATGATGATGAGGACGAGCAGCTCATTCATTATCGCTATCTGGAAGATGTAGTTACGCCTGGACAATGGGGGCAGCTACAGTCTGGACTAGACATCTGCTGGGGACGATCAGGGCACTTGCCCGGTTCGATCTGGCTGGCACTGAAATGGAAAGGGAAATCCATTTTCTTTTCCGGTGATTATACGTCCGAATCTCAAATGCTCGTTGCAGATCGACCACTGCATCAGTCATACAAGTACAATGAAGCACAGGTGCTACAGACCGTGCCTATACAGACGATGCATAGTCATGAACAACTAGCATATACAGCAATATCGGAATCGAAGTATTCAGCGCTAACTGCTTCACCGATATTACCCGATCTCGATCTGGCAATCGTCGATGCTGCTTATGGAGACGATTCAGAATCACAGACCGACAAACTGCATCAGATTAAGACACATATAGATGACGCATTACAAACAGGAGGTTCCATTTTATTGCCTGTACCGCTCTATGGACGTGGACAGGAGCTGCTGCTGTGGGCAAGTGAACACTATTCACATATCCCACTGTTAGTAGAATCGGTACTGTTAGAAGGCATACAGCTTCTTACGAGTTATAGGGATTGGCTGTATCACGATATACAGCCGCGAATCGAGCGTTTACTCCATCATGCACAGCTGTATTCACTTTACGATCCAGAGCAGACCGATGCCCTCTATACACAGCATCGTAGCAAAATCATCTTCACCCCCGACGGTATGTTGCAAACAAGTCTGGCACGCCGACACTATGAACGTCTGCAATATGATCCACACAGCACAATGATCTTCACCGGTCATCTTGCTAAAGGTTCCCCCGGTAGACAGTTCGTAGCTACACCGCCGCTCAGCGGCTGTAGAATCAAAAGGATTGGCTACAAAGTACATCAGGGCTTACCGGATGTAGAACAGATGCTCAACGATCTGAATCGTCCGCCATCTGTGCTCGTCCATGCTCCTAAGGCACGCACGGATCAACTAGCTTCCTACTTGCGCCAACACGGTTATCGATCTATTCATTCGTTGATCCCGACAGCAAAGCTCGATTTTTAAGTGATTGCTCGCATAGCCTGTGAGCAAGTGATGGTTGATTTTATGGCATACACAAATGGACAAAGCAAAATGAATATGCACTTGAACGCCTTCTCAATCACCCAAACACTGGACACAGCCTTCATGCTGGTCTGGTGTTTTTCTTTTTCAAAGTAGGAGGTATAGCTTCCAACCCTATTCTGAATGATCGAATCGAGCAATAATTAGAGATTGCAAAAAGCACATAATGGAGATGAGGAACAAGAGGGTGAAACTCATCATAGTAGCGATTTGCTAAGATATGCTTATTTGCTAACATCTGCTTAATAAAATAGTAATTTTTACATAGTAAACGATGGCACTGCTTTGGCACCTATAAATCTATATTTGGTACCAGCTTATCGAATAATTCATCCTTTCCATATAGAGACTATATGGAAAATTGACGCTCTGCCATAGAAATGTTGATTCCACGCTAATGCCCATTTTCTAAACTAAAAGAGTTCATACAACACGCATTCCAAACGATAAAGGGGAGAAGGAACCGATGAATCAATTAACAGTGAAATGGAAAAAGACGGTAGCCGTATGGATGAGCGGCACATTGCTTGCCGGGACGTTTATCGTTGCGCAGCCAGCACCAACGGAAGCTGCGGCAAATATGACGCCAACATACGAGGTGAAATTTGTACTGGATCAAGATGTGTTAAATGCAGATGGTGCACCGACCAGCGAGTTAAACCGTGCATTTGCCCTGCCGTCCAAGCCGCAAAAAATTGCCATCGAATACTTTGACACGAACAACCAGAAATTGAATGAAGAAGGCTGGAATGTGCGTCTGCGTAAAAAAGAAAACAAAACCAAATACGAAATGACTTACAAAAAGCGCTATGCGATCGAAAACGGCGATATTGACGCTGCTTTAACTCAGGCGAATAAAGACGGGTTTGACGCGAATGATACGAATTATGATGCCGAAGTCGATTGGGGCTATGGCAAGCAAACACTGAGTCTGTCCAACGATAAAGACAGCAAAGCACCGGATACGAGTGCGTCATTGCCATCCGCGAAAAAAGCGTTGGAGCTTGTTGTCGATAATATTCCAGGCAAATTGGAAAACTGGAAATCATCCGGCTGGGGTAAAGATAGACTCAAAAACTCCCGTGTGTATGGCCCGATTACAGCAAGCAAGTACGAAGGAAGCTGGAACGGTCTCGATATCGATGTGGAAGTATGGCCGATCCGCAAAGCAAGTGGAGAAGGAACCGAGCCAGTTATCGAAATTTCGTTCAAAGCGGATACTTATTCCGATGCATCCGACAATCGCGACAAATTGATGCAAGCTTTGCAGGATAAAGGCTGGCTTGTACCGCAAGATTCACTTAAAACACAGCTGGTGCTGGATCGTTATTAAGCTGAATCGTTATCAATCAGTATTGCTGCATTGTATATATGCCTATTTTTTATATTGGACATGATATGGACGGAGAACGAAGCAAAAAAAGAAGCCCTGATACAGGGCTTCTTTTCGTTAGTGAACCATTCCTTCAAGCTAAACTTCTTCATATCACTTGCTCATCTAACTTCATGTACTTCTTCTAGTGTTCAACTGTGAAACAACATGTACGTTGTTTACAGCATGCGATAACGAGGCCAGATCACTCCTGCGAGGGGATCAATAGCCGCTATTTTGCAGATGTTGCATGTTGGCGAAGAAGGCTGCACCAAACAGTACAAAGAACACAATGTAAACGACGATCCAGATCGCTGCCCATAGCAGAGCTGCTTTTGCATAGTTCGACTTGGACAGATTCGTTCCTCCACTAAATGCCCAGATAAACAACATGACGAGGTTGACGACTGGGATCGCCAGCAACAGCAGTGTAATCATCCATTCTTTGACACTAATAACTTGTGTCGGCTGACCTGGTTGTGGCGGATAGCCTGGAGGTGCGTTATTGTAATCCAAATGACCCTACCCCTTTCACGTATTAGATTATGTAAAGATGGTCTTACGTTAAATCAGCTTCATTATAGCGCCCTAACACCCATATAACAACAAAATAAGGGATGAAATGTTAGTTTAGACCTATAGAAGATTAGAATTTGCATAAATGTGAAAAAAATCAAGTTTATGTAAGACCGATTATAGGGTAATTCCGTGTTTACAGATCAGAATTAAAGAAATTTGAAATTTTTGAACTAAACCAGTTGCAAGTTACTAAAAGTATCTTTATAATGAGATTTATTGAACGATTAATTTTTGGAATTTTCAAAAAAGTTTCGTATCGTTAATGAAAAGAAGCATTATGGTACGATTTGACTATGATTTTAACTAATCGAATAGAGATCTTCGGGGTAGGTGAAATTCCTAACCGGCGGTGAATGTCGATCTATTCGGCAGCAGCCCGCGACTCGCTGTTCTGTAGAGAGCAGTTGACTGATCTGGTGCGATTCCAGAGCCGACGGTAAAGTCCGGATGGGAGAAGATCAATGGATGAACCTGTTCAGGTGTATTTGCTGACGCATATTGCGCGCAGATAACGATACTGGCATGTTTATTTGATCAGCCCCTGAATGTCGATGTTCGATGCTCAGGGGCTTTCCGTATGAGATCGCCTATTCAAATTCTAATCACATGAGGAGTTTGAATGATGGAAAATGTCAATTATCAATTTCAGTCAGCACAGGAAACGAAGCAACGTACAATTAAAAGTGGATTTTGGCTCGTATTTTTCGGGGCGGCATTATGGGGTGTCGATCCGTTATTCCGTATTTTATTGTTGGAGACGTTCACTTCAACCCAGATCGTTTTGCTGGAGCATCTGGTGGCTATGCTTGCCGCAGCTCCGATTTTATGGGTGAACCGTCATGAGCTGAGAGGACTGAAATGGCAGCATGTCGGCGCACTGTTGTTCCTATCATGGGGTGGCTCGGCGATCGCAACCGTGTTGTTCACGATGGGTTTGACCTATGGCGATTTGAACGCTGTGCTGTTATTGCAAAAGCTACAACCACTGTTCGCGATCATTCTGGCACGTCTGCTACTGAAGGAAGTATTGCCACGCGGTTTTGGCTGGCTGTTCGGTCTGGCACTGGCAGGTACGTATTTACTCACGTTCGGCTTCACACTGCCGATCGGACATATGAACGATATTGCCCAGGTAGGTTCACTGCTCGCCCTGGGTGCAGCCGCACTATGGGGCGGTTCTACCGTTATGGGACGCCTGATGGTTGGTAAAATGAAGTATGAAACGGTCACATCACTGCGCTTCATTCTAGCCATTCCACTGCTGATCGTACTGACTGTGCATGAAAATGCAGCATGGGGGCTGCCAGCAGGCACGATTCCGGTGTTGCTGATCTTGCTTAACCTGTTCGGACAGGCGTTGCTGCCGGGTCTGCTCAGTCTGCTGATGTATTATAAAGGATTGTCGACGACTAAAGCTTCTGTCGCTACACTGGCAGAGCTAAGCTTCCCAATGGTTGGGGTACTGGTCAACTGGATCGTGTACAAACAGCTGATCACATGGCCGCAATTGCTCGGCTTTATGCTGATCTGGGGTGTGTTGTTCGCAATTTCCAGACAACAGCAACCGACGGAAGCGAAAGATGTAGTGCCTGCTCATTCGTAAGCTACACTATGATTCCACTCGGTATAACGAAAATAATGAAAACAACGAAAACAATCTAAGATAAATAAATAAGATAAATAAGATAAGTAAAATAGCTTCTGATCAAAAGCTTCCACTGGATGATGTATACACCAGTTGGAAGCTTTTCTATTTTCCTTAGAATGAAAGAAATTGATAAAAAAGGAACTTTTATCACATGCGACTAGGAGTTCAACTCCGTTAAAGTAAAAAGGAAAGATGATGAAGGAGGAGCCTACAATGAAGAAACGCAATGAATTGAAGTTTTTGCAGGATGACAGGAGCAGGCGTGAACGAGAAGGACATATCGGTACATTTGGTATAGGAGGGATTATTGTTGTCGTTGTTATTATACTGCTTAATCATTATTTTAGATGAGAACGTAGCGCGCAGTGTAAAGCGATTGTAATTGAAGCTGATCTTTAGTATTTGTGCCTATGAGGATAAAAAGAAGCACTCCATCACTAAAGTGAGTTATAGCGCTTCCGGTGATTAACGAAATAATAAAGCAATTCCACACATAATAGTGGCAGCCTGTAGTGGGGATGCAACCTTTTTAACAATAGTGAAGTCTAATCCTATGCACTTCAAAAATATGGAAAGGAAGATGGAGATTGAAAAAAGTATTTTGTACGATCCCACTACTCGCGATTATAATCGGACTGCTGTGGCCTGTAACGATACAAGCTGCAACTGCCCATCGCGTCCTAACGATTATCGCGCCAGATGGACAAAAGCTGGATAGAGGTACGGTATTTACACCCAAACAAAGGCTCGCTGTTCCATTGCGTCAGTTTGCTCAGGCCAACCCACGCTCATCTGAGTGTGAACAGCAATAATAATACAGTGACGTTTGCGCGCTGGCCAGGTGAAGTTTATACATTAAAAGTCAATGCAACTGACTACATACTAAATGACACTAGCAGAATGTGGAATACGCGTAATAGCGAAACGGTATGGAAAAAGAATAGTCAACTGTATGTTCCATTGTCTTTTGTTGAGGAATTGGGGTATTCCTATCATTACAATAACTATATATTGACCATGCAATCGCCAATAAACGCATCAATGAAACAAGTTTTATATCAAGGAGATCTGGCAGCAGCACGTGAATTGATCACAAGTGGACGTTTGCCGATACCTATTCCGGGAAATCAGAGCTTGCGCAAACCGCTGGATGTCAAATCCGATGGTGAACGGTTGGATCAGGAGTTTCTATTTCCAGAAGGCGAAGCATTACGGTTCTACCATATTTATGGAGATACCATTTCGTTGATCGAATTTAAACAGGATTTTCCGGTTATTACATGGCAGGCTCATGGATTAAGCGCTGCAACAGACGATTTTCATATTGTGAATGATCTGCTTACATTTCAATTGAAAGACAAATGGGGCAATATTCCATTAAAGTATGCAAACTTCGCTTATTATTTACGTGGAGGTTGGGGCGATAGTTATTTGCAAGTATCCGCTATTATTAAAGCGAACAATAGTTATCATCAAACAGGGAGAATCTATAACGTAGGTGGAAGTGTTTCTGATCAATCCGGTACGATTTCTTATGTGATACCGGATGAGAAGCGAATAGATACCCGATCTTATTAAAGGAGCATGTTTGTTAGTAATGTTGGAATCAGATCTACTGTCTCTTACTGTTCCAAATAACAATAAGCGTACCAACCTATACGCTAATACGCGAAGTTGGAATCTATCGTTTTCATCCAAACCACCCGTCTATCCTATAATATAGAACAGACGGGTGGTTTATTTTTTATTAACGTCAACAGTCTTTTCCTGTTCACTTTATTGCTGGCACAGAGAAAAGTTGATGATTCGATTGTAATGAATTTGACCACTTTGCTATGGGAAATTGTTTGAGTATCTATAATTCTGTATTTTAAGTTAGATAAAATGGAACCGGTTCTTGATAAAGTTGTTTTAGCCAGAAATGTGCCGTATACTGTCAAAGTTGCATGATATCAAGGGTTGAGCGTCTATGCGATGATTCGATACTTTACAGACAGGGCGTATGTATCATGATGTTTGATGCTGAGCGCGTACACGATGATTTGATACCGTGCTGAATATCCAACCACCATGCCATGTATGCAAAGTAAAGCATATAAACAATGTAAGCAAGCATTGTATACCAATACAGCTGCACAAGTATGCCATGTATAAATTGTCTCTGACAGGTGATCATTCAGCATATTATGCCTCATTACAATCGTTTAAATAAAATAAAAAAATTGCGTCATACTACAATCTATGATCACCAAACAACTAGTGATCATACCCTAACCCGATATCACGTACTTCAGGATCGTTCGATATATGCAGTACGTGACACAGGCATACTCAATCATCAGCGAAGGAGGAAGGATCATGCGGCAGGAGGAGCGTCATTCGCCAGCTGCGAAACGGCGTGAACAGCGTCGACAGATGCAGCAGCTCGCAGAACAGTTGATTGAACAGTCCGGTGGACTAGCCAATGTACAGAGTGTTCTTCACTGTACGACCCGTCTCCGCCTGCGGCTGCATCATCCTGAGCTAGCGAATCATTCGGCTCTTACCGAACTTGCAGAGGTGCACAATGTACGCCAGGTTGGCAGTCAGCTGCAAATTATCGTAGGACCGGAGCTAACGTTTCGGCTGCATCGGCAAATTGAGCGTCAATTGCAGCGTGCAGCTGGCGATCCGTCGCCAGCTGACAATGTACAGGCGAATTTGCCTAATGAAATGGCTAAAGTCGAGCTAGGTCCGCAGCAACAGCACACGTTAGAGCCAACGAAACCGGCGAGACAAGCAGAGTCGGTAACCCAACAAAATATAGCAGAGCAACAGAACATGGCAGAGCAACAGAACATGGCAGAGCAACAACGTATAGAACAGCAACAGCGTATAGTCCAACAGAACAGAGGAAATCGCAATCACAGCATCGGCGCAATGGAACAGCAACAGCGTACAACCCAGCAACAACAGAGTATAAGCCAGCAACATAATGCAGTAGAACAACAGCATATGACAGGACGACAACTGCCTGCATCCGGTGAATCGCTACTAGCAGAACGGCCGCCTTTGCCATCAACTACCGCTTCTGCTCCAACAGCGAATATCCCACTTACTGCCGCTCGTTCGCCAATCGGACGTATGGTGGATGCGGTAGCATTCTTTTCCGATATTATCGTACCGATGATTCCGGTATTCGTAGCAGCTGGTATCCTGCTTGGTCTGGTCAGTCTATTGCAATTTCTTGGCTGGGTGCCGGCAGGAGCGCTCTGGTTCCGGTTGTTGCAACTGTTAACCGGATCGATTTTTCAAATTATTAG
This sequence comes from Paenibacillus wenxiniae, assembly GCF_039822605.1. Classification (NCBI taxonomy): domain Bacteria; kingdom Bacillati; phylum Bacillota; class Bacilli; order Caryophanales; family Paenibacillaceae; genus Paenibacillus; species Paenibacillus wenxiniae. The sequence continues at coordinate 690,010 of NZ_JBCGUH010000001.1, read as the reverse complement.
TGTGATGTTCGGGTATTATGCGGCCAAACGGTTTGGTGGTACACCTGTGCTCGGTGCAGTGCTTGGCATGTTGATGTCAAGGCCGGAAATTGTCGGCAGCGATGGCATGCCACCATCGGTTATTTCGTCGTTTGGCCTGGTGGCATTGCCGCAGTTCAGTTATCAAGGAACGGCGATTCCGGTCATCGTAGCGGCGCTGCTGATGGCAAAGCTGGAAATGTATCTGCGCCGCATCATTCATGGCTCGGTGCATGTACTGGTCATTCCAGTACTATCGCTGCTAGGTGGTAGTGCACTTGCCTTATTTGTTATCGGGCCGCTTGCCGGGCTACTCGGTCACTGGTGTGCCGCCCTGCTAGCGCAGTTGTACGCCTATGGAGGGACATGGTTTGGACTTGTGCTGGGCGGCGTGTATAGCAGCATTGTACTGACCGGACTGCACCAGGGCTTGCAGGCAATTGAGGCGGGATTGATCTCCAACCCGACGATTGCGGTTAATTTTTTATTGCCGATCTGGTCGATGGCTAATGTAGCACAGGGTGGTGCCGGTTTAGCCGTATATTTCCGTACCCGCGATGCTGGGCTACGCAAAGCGGCATTACCTGGAGCGCTCATTGCTTTTCTCGGTATTACAGAGCCGGTAGCGCTTGGCGTCAATCTAAAGCTAGTGCGACCGTTTCTCGCTGCCGCCGCAGGTGGTGCGATCGGGGGCGCTTATATTGGCTGGCATCATGTGGTGGCAAGTTCATTTGGCTTGACGGGCATTCCGATGCTGGCATTTATTATTCCGTTTGGCTGGTCTAATTTTGTTCATTATATGACCGGATTTGTGCTGGCGACAGGGACGGCATTTATGCTGACCTTGCTGCTGGGCAAAGGCGGACGTTCATCATAAAGCACGATGGAGGTGAATCCGATGAAAATCAAAAAGATTTTGAACAATAACGCGGTCATCGTCGACGATCAGGGACAGGAGAAAATTGTGATGGGCGGCGGTGTCGCGTTTGAAAAAGGTAAAAACGACGTGGTCGATCCGAGCCGCATCGAGAAAATATTCATTTTGGAAGATCAAGAGCGATACGGCTACTTGCAGGAAATGCTGCAAAAGCTACCGGAAGCAGAAATCGCCGTTTCCGAGCGGATCATTTCCTATGCTGAACAGCAATTGAACGTATCGTTTAACGAGCATATTCATATTGCGCTGACCGATCATCTTTCCCATGCGCTGGAACGACTGCGCAGCGGGATGATGATTCATAATACGCTGCTGGAGGAAATACGTATTTTGTATCCGGCGGAATTTCGTATCGGGCTATATGCACGTCAGTTAATTGCCGAGCAGCTGCATGTGGATATTCCTGAGGATGAGGTAGGGTATATCGCAATGCACATTCATACCGCTGTGATGAATGCAGGCTCCGGGGCTGCATCCGCTGGTTTGGCGGCGCTCATTCGCGATTTGGTCGAAGATATTGAATATGCGTTAAATCAACCGCTCGATCGCAAATCGGCAGCTTATGAACGATTAATCAGTCAATTGAAAAGCATTTTGCAATCGTCGGTAGACGGTCATCCTGCTGCTGAATTGGACGAAGAGATTATTGTGATCGCTCGTCAAAAATATGCTGACTGGTATGAGCATGCACAGGAAATGACCGATCATGCGGAAGATGAATATGGATATACGTGCACCGATAGTCAGCGTGTATTGATCGCGATTGAACTGCAACGTTTGCAGGAAAGGTTAGGTCATCCTGCCCGTTGACATCGGGGTTGTAGTATACGATCGTGTATAGAAGTGTACAGAGTTGTGCTGACATTCGTATGCTAGTAGCAAATGAGCTAGACAAGTTAACTATGTTGGAGTCGATACAGTAATGGATGAGCTTATGGGTCATATGGATACAGTTCCATATACCTGCCATAGCGACTAAGCAAAATGGTTCATTTTCAAGTTTTATCTAGTTGAAAAGTAGCTAGACGATAACGGTTAACGACAAAATACCACTTTTGAAAATGTGAGAATAAGACTAAAAAAGATGTTTATTTATGAAAATTTGCGAAAAAGGTCATTTTGCTTCAACTTCCAAATTGGTTCGTTCTGTCTATAGTCTTGTTCAGAGCGAGCGGTATAGAATAGGTGTCAGCAACAGCATATC
>NZ_JBCGUH010000001.1:687368-687815 GCF_039822605.1 Paenibacillus wenxiniae | reverse complement strand
AACTCCGACTGGCGATAAGTGCGTCGTATGATGCGCAGTCCAGTCCGGGATTTTTAGGTCTTTTTTTCGTGCCAGTACATCCGACATTCTATGTGGAGAGAGGAAGATTTGAAGATGAATATGACTCATTTATACAAAAAGGCGGCAGCCGTTACTGTGGCGGCAGCGCTGCTGGCAGGCGGTACATCGGCATTTGCCAGCGGCTATGGACAGGATTACAATGGAGGCTCTCCAGCGCATCCAACGCATCCGGCACCTGCAAATCCCAATATTCCATCGGTGATTGACGATACATACGGATTTTCGCACATCACCCGTTTTGACGCATTGAAAATTGCGCAGCAGCAAAATCGTTCGCAATTCCAGGTGCCAGCATTTAACAAAGACGATATTCGCAATATCCCATCTGCGGTAGGCAAAGATGCGAACGGCAATACGATCAATCTG
>NZ_JBCGUH010000001.1:686879-687303 GCF_039822605.1 Paenibacillus wenxiniae | reverse complement strand
GATCGTATTCGGTCTGGCTGGTGATCCAAAAGTATCTTCTGATACGTTTATCTATCTATTTTACAAAAAAGCAGAAGACCAATCACTAGATGCCTGGAAAAATGCTGGCCGTGTGTTCAAAGATACCGACAAGCTGGTGCCAAACGATCCGATTCTGAACCATCAAGCAGAAGAATGGTCTGGCTCGGCAACGATGACGAAGGATGGCAAAGTACGTCTGTTTTATACGAACCGTCATCCGTGGGATGCCGATCAAGGCTTCTTCGGTAAACAAACGCTCACAACAGCACAGATCAACGTATCCGAGCCAGCTGCTGGTACACTGAAAGTCGACGGCGTGGAAGATTTCAAATCGATCTTTGATGGCGATGGCAAAATGTATCAGACTGTGAATCAAGCGTTTAGCGGCGGTGACTATTCTGAT
>NZ_JBCGUH010000001.1:574209-686523 GCF_039822605.1 Paenibacillus wenxiniae | reverse complement strand
TGGTGCCAAAATGTTCGTGGATGGTGTAGATGCCGAAGACATTTACATGCTTGGCTATGTGTCGGATTCCATTGACGGCCCATACAAACCGCTGAATGGTAGTGGACTGGTATTGCATCAGGATCTGAATCCGCGTGACATCACCTGGACATATGCACACTTTGCGATTCCACAGGTGAAAGGCAATGAAGTGGTCATTACGAGTTATATGACGAACCGTGGCTATTTTGCCAATCAGCAGTCGACTTTTGCGCCAAGCTTCAAAGTCGCGATTCACGGCGACCGCACATCGGTTGTACCAAACAGTAACTTAAATCAAGGACAGGTAACAACGGACTGAGGAAAAATATAATAGATGAATGATCGACAGGGGAACATATTGGGGGCATACTGTTTATTCTGATGGGGTATTTGGAACGAATACGTTAATTATACCGATCAGAATGCACATCCATGTATAACGAATATGGTCGATCGTACATCCAATCGTAAACAGGCAAGGAATAAAGGGGGAGAAAGCAGTGGGAGGATCACTGCTTTCTGTTCCCTTATTCCATTTTATGCCCTTCATACACAAGCGACATCAATAGAGAGGAGACAACATCTATGAATAATCGAAATGATCGTAATACCTCCAGAACGACAGGCTGGCGCCGCTGGGTGTGGCCGCTGGGCTTGACCGGCGTCATCGCCGTTGGAACGACAGCATGTTATGAGCTTCAATCGGATACAATGTCCGAATCATCTACAACTCAAGCTGAGGCAAGCGGTCAATCAAGCCTAACCCACTTGTCTAATGGAAACAATGGAAACAGTTTATCGAATCCATCGAATGGGCTAAATGGGCAAAGCCAGCAGGATACGTCTGCCCTGCATAATGAACTATTTTCTACCGGACAGCAGGCGAACGGCTATCGATCAAACTATCATTTCACCGTACCGGACAAATGGAAAAACGATCCACAACGCCCGGTCTACGCCAATGGTAAATATCATTATTACTATTTGTATAACAAAGACTATCCAAAAGGTAACGGCACCGAATGGCGTCATGCGACATCGACCGATCTGGTGCACTGGCAAGATCAAGGCGTGGCTATTCCTAAATATACGAGCGCCAACGGTGATCCGTGGTCTGGATCGGTCGTCGTCGATACGAACAATACCGCTGGTCTCGGCAAAAATGCGATGATTGCTATCGTGACCCAGCCTTCTGCCAACGGTGGAGCACAGGAGCAATACTTGTGGTTCAGCACCGACGGCGGTCATACATTCAAAGCGTTTGGTAAAAAGCCCATTTTATCGAACCCGGGTAATGCCGATTTCCGCGATCCGAAGCTGGTCTGGGATCAACAATCCCGTCGCTGGATTATGCTGATGGCGGAAGGCAACCGCATCGGTTTTTATACATCTTCTAATTTGAAAAGCTGGCGCTATGTTAGCGACTTTGTAGCCGACGATATCGGTACACTGGAATGTCCTGATCTGTATCGGATGCGAGCATCGAACGGCACGTATAAATGGGTGCTTGGCGTCAGTGCAAATGGACGTGCATCCGGTCAACCGAATACGTATGCCTACTGGATCGGCACTTTTAACGGACTCGGATTTAAAGCGGACGATGAGAAACCGCAGTGGCTCGATTACGGATTTGATTGGTATGCGGCGGTCACTTTTGAAGACGGCACGACTAAACAGCCATATGATCATCGGTATGCCCTCGCATGGATGAACAACTGGGATTATGCCAACAATACGCCAACATTGCAGGATGGCTACAATGGAACGGACTCGATGGTACGTCAAATTCAATTGAAAAAGTTGTCCGGTAGCACAGGGTACACCTTGCTGTCGCAGCCGATTCGTGGATTGTCAACATTCGTTACGGCGACCCGGCATATTCCGCGTGTCGAAGTGGACGGACGGTACAATCTGGATGTGAAAGCTTCCTCTTATCAGGTGGATGCGGATATAACGTGGTCAGACTTGAAAAATGCAGGTTTCCAGCTGCGCCGCTCGCCAGATGGATCGCGGCATGTGGATGCAGGTGTGTTTGTAGAAGGCGGCTACACGTATGTTAATCGCGCTTATACCGGTCATCCCGATACGAGCAACAATTTACTGGAAAGCCGTGCGCCGTTTAATCCAGCAAATAAAAAAGTACATCTGAAAATACTCGTGGATAAAACGAGTGTAGAAATGTTTGTCGATGGTGGACAGGTGACGCTCTCTAATCTAGTCTTTCCGAAGCCGGGAGATCAGGGCATCGCCTTATACAGCGAAGGTGGCAAAGCGGTGTTCGATAACGTGACGATCAAATATTTAGGCAAATAAAGCGGCTGATTGCTCAGCCGCTCTGTTCTACACTAAGAATGAATCGTTCAAAATCAGGTAATTGCTCCTCAATCATTTCCTCCAAAATTTCCACCTGTACGGCCTGATAATCGTGCATGGCGATATTGCGGAAGCCGATCATCGCTTTTAGACTGGCGTTCAGATCGCGCTCAATGATACCGGCGCGTTGCAGCAGATCGAACGCGTCGCGTGTGCTTTGCGGGATGCCTAGCTTTTGCTCGGAGATGAGATGCATAGCGAGATCGAGACAGCCTTCGCAGGCACGTTGTAGATTGAGAATGATCGAGTCTTGTCGGGTGAGATTGTACAGATTGTCTGTATCGTCCGCATATTCTTCCTTGATGCGGCTCACACAGTGCCGAATCGTAGCGGCTTTGTTTAATACGATATCGCGATTCATTGCGGGTGTTCCTCCTTTTTGCCATGCGGTAATGAACGGTTCGCGCCAATCGCCAAGCAGCGCATAGTCACGGTAAGCGTGCAGCCAGGCAAGCTGTGCTGGCAAATGATCGCGCTCATAAACAATCTGTCCGGTTGTCACAATTTGCAATTGAAAAACCGTACTGGATTTCTCGAAATCAATCAGGTCAACATCTCGCTTCACCAGCTCTGCTAGCTCCTGGGCAATGCGAAAGCGGCGGTAGCCTGTCAGATTCGGAGCGTGCGGCTTAGCCATATAAGCAATATCCACATCACTGTCCAAACGCAGCTCTCCACGTGCAGCCGAACCAAGCAAAATAATGACTTCGGCTGCGCAATGCTGGCGAATATGTTCGATCATCGATTGTCGCTGCTGAGCAGTAAGCTGCATGACGTTTCTCCTTGAATGTACTTGGTCTTTGAATGTAATCCATTTTTGAATGTACTCGATTATTTGGATGTTATCGATCCAGACTATGTATGTCTTTCTCTGCATTTGGCTACTTATCTAAGCTTACCAGATCGATGTTTTGGTCATGATCATCATATCATGATTAATTCCAAACGAGATCTTAGCAACAAAACCAGCCAGCCTTAACAAAAATAGCAATTTTAACAACTATATCACACTTCCATGCTAGTCTGGTAAAAGGCGTTACACCAGAATGGAGGAACGACATTGGAGCAATCGACAACGAATAGAAAGCATATACGTGCCTGGTTACTGTATGACTGGTCCAATTCAGCGTATGCAACGACCGTACTGGCTGCGGTGCTGCCGATCTTTTATAGCTCGGTTGCTGCCGTTACGCTACATCCTGAGACAGCGGCTTCGTATCTCGGTTATACGCATGCGGCTGGCATGCTCTGTGTAGCCTTGTTATCGCCACTGCTGGGAGCGGTATCTGATCTGGCTGGAAATAAGGGCAGATTTCTATTTGGCTTTTCACTGCTTGGCATTGTGGCGACGATGTTATTTAGTACGATCGGCCGCGGAGATTGGCTGCTCGCGTCAGCATTACTCGTCTTATCGACGATTGGGTTCGCAGGCAGCAATGCTTTTTATGATGCATTATTGCCGGATATGGTGCCGCCAGGGCAGCGAGAACGGGTATCTGCGCAAGGCTATGCTTACGGTTATGTAGGTGGCGGAGTCATGCTGGCATTGAATTTGGCGATGATCCAGCAGCCGCACTGGTTCGGACTGTACAGTACACTGGCTGGTACACGGCTTGCTTTTATTACAGTAGGCATCTGGTGGCTTGTGTTCGCGATCCCGCTGTTTCGAATGAGTGGAGCGTTTGGCAAGCCTGTACCGTATCGTTCTGGACATGGTGCTCCATCTACGTTAGCAGGGAAGCGTATACGTGAGCTGATCCGTCCGGGGATGCGCAACGTAATCAATGGCTTTCGTACATTACCACGCTATCCGCAACTGGCACGCTTGCTCATTTCATTCTGGTTTTTTAATGATGGAATTAATACGATTATTTTGATGGCGACAGTATATGGGACAGCGATTGGCATTGGAATGACCGATCTGCTGGTGGCGCTGCTCATTACGCAGTTTATCGGTTTTCCAAGTACATTAGTATTTGGCAAGCTGGGTACGATCTACGGAGCCAAGCGTCCGCTGTTGATGTCGCTAGCGGTATATTTGCTTATCGTCGCGCTTGGTTATTTTATGACGTCTGCATGGCAATTTTATGTGCTCGCATCAATGGTTGGTCTTGTACAGGGAGGCAGTCAGTCTTTAGCACGCGCGTTATTCAGTGATCTGATTCCTGCTGCACGAACAGGTGAATACTTCGGCTTAATTAATGTGACCGGGAAATTCGCTTCGATCTTTGGGCCATTTGTGTTCGGTGTGGTAGGGCAACTGACAGGCTCGGTACGTCTGGGGATTTTATCGCTGGTGCTGTTTTTTATCGTCGGTATCGTAATGCTATGCACCGTAAATGTGGAGACCGGGCGTCGACAGGCGATGCAGTCGACAATGGATGGGGATGAACGAGAAGCTTCTATTTGAATACAACACATCTTAAACGTAACACATCTTAAATGCAATACACCTTAAATAAAATACATTGATGTTAAATGCAGCCTATCTCTGTATCTACTTTAACTTCAATCCATCTATACTATTTATGTGTCAACCTATGCGATCGCTTCTTATCTAAGTATCCGCATCCTATCCATCCAATGGTTGCGTACACTATTAGCGTATAAAAGTGCAGCAGGGGTTGGTACACGATCCTCTTTTCGCTTATGATAAAGGAAGCTGTATCTGCTGTCTTTGCTCGAAGCAGATACAATCAGGCTGACTGACGGGTGAAAGGGGTAGTGATGACATGACATTTGCGTTACAGGAAGCAACGATCGAGCAGCTTCAACAATGGATGGAGGAAGGCAAGGAATCAGCGGTATCGCTGACGATCCAATATATGCAGCGGATCGCCGATGTGGATCAATCTGGCCCATGCTTGCGAGCGGTAATCGAGCTGAATCCTGATGCGATCTATATCGCTGAAAAGCTTGATGTAGAGCGCGCAGCCGGACAATTACGCGGTCCTCTGCACGGTATTCCGGTATTGATCAAGGACAATATCAACACCGCAGATCATATGCATACAAGCGCTGGTTCACTTGCACTGGCCGATTCGTTTGCACCTGAAGATGCCCATCTTGTACAGCGTTTACGGCAGGCTGGCGCTGTCATTTTGGGCAAAACGAATCTGACGGAAATGGCTAACTTCATGGCTTTACATATGAAAAACGGCTACAGTGCGCGCGGAGGACAGACGCTTAATCCGTATGGCCCAGGTCAACTGGATGTGGGTGGTTCTAGCTCAGGCTCTGGTGCCGCAGTAGCAGCGAATTTATGCGCGGTTGCGGTAGGTACAGAAACATCCGGCTCCATTCTCAATCCAGCCTCCAACAACAGTCTGGTTGGCATCAAGCCGACGCTTGGACTGATCAGTCGTACCGGTATCATTCCGATTACATACACACAGGATACGGCAGGACCGATGGCTCGTACCGTACAGGATGCGGCGGTGCTACTCGGTGTACTGGCAGGCAGTGATGAGCGCGATGCAGCTACATTGTCGCAGCCGATACCATTGCCAGATTATACGGCCTGTCTATCTCCAGATGGATTGCGTGGCGCTCGGATTGGCATTAATCGCGCGCTGCTAGATGAATATAATGACGAAGATCTGGCGATTATGGAAGCTTCGATTGAAGCGATGCGCCATGCGGGTGCAATCATTGTGGAAGATGCGAATGTGCCACATACGGCTGGCGAAAATTTTGACGTCTTGTTATACGAATTCAAGTCTGCGTTGAATCGATATTTGTCTACACTCGGTCCGCATGCCAAAGTGCGCACACTCAAAGACATGATCGATTTTAACCATTTGCATCATCGGGATGCACTTCGTTACGGTCAGGACATATTGTTAAAGGCTGAATATGAAACATCGGGTACATTAACAGAGTCGAACTATATTGAAGCTCGCCTGCGTTTTGGAAGACAGGCGCGGACAGACGGAATCGACCGTGTATTACAGACACATCGTCTGGATGCGATATTCAGCCCTAGATTTACCGATACACCGGCAACGGTTGGCTATCCTGCTATTATGATGCCGGCAGGCTACTGTCGGAATGGGATGCCATTTGGCATTAGCTTTATGGGCACAGCGTACAGCGAGCCGACATTGCTACGTATCGCTTACGCATTCGAGCAGATCGTTCCGGCACGACGCAGTCCATTGTTGTAAATGCTATATATTGTTAACACGGATGCATAAGCAGGAGCGTAATATAGTGAGCTACATCTCCTCCCTTACACTTCGACGAATGAACGGATTCAAGCCCTGTCTGCTGCCTATCGATTGCAGCGAGCAGGGCTTTTGTGGATGTTGGCGATAACGCTGTAGAAGGCAGCAGGCTACAATGGCACTTCAATACATGTTCCGAGCTTTTAAGCATAAGCACGGAAATCGACCCTATATGCTTACTCTGTAGACTTCGGTGCGAAACCGCAGTCCATCCCCGTATACCGTCCTCGTGTTTTGTCTCGAAATGGTGGTTATTCTAACAAAAAAGTTTACGCACACGCCGACGATAAACCTGTTACCTATTCTTGAACCTGTAGTAACAGAGGTTGCAGGTTCAACCAAATAAACGAAAAAGATGGCAGTATTTGTTGTCGAATAAACTGGAAATCCCACAGCCTTTGAATAGACACGTATAACCGTACATATTATGTTGCCTACATATATGTTGGAATAAACGCCAAATGGATGTTTGTACAATCGTTATTTCATTCATTGTATAGGCATGGACTGGGGATCGTACAACGATTCGACAGCAAAAAGTGGGAGTATACATTCCAATTGTGGAAATCTAACGTTTTATGGCGGTATAGGGTGTGATAATGAACCTTTTTCATGTGTGAAAGACAGATGAAATATTAACCAAATAAGGTAAAATTGTATGTTTTTATTGGCTTCTGGGTCTTTGGCAGGGTTTCCGATTTGGAGCATTGACTAATGAACAGTGATGAAACATGATAGACGTATGCTCTTTCATATTCCAGTTTATGTATTTTTATACCAATAAAAAGAATATGGAGCAGAGTAGCGTATGAATGTTGATTTGCGATGTTGCCATGCTTGCTTGAACTGATTCTCTCGTATGTAGAAACTATTTTGAAGGAGGAATTAGAATGCAGCAGTCCGGTGTTTCGGTAGAGCAAATAATTCAAATGATTAGTGACGTGAAGGAAGACCCCGCTTGTTTGACCAAACTTGGCCCAGAATCGGATATTATCCACGATGCCGGTCTGGACTCCCTCCAGTTGATTCATTTTATCCTGCGTATTGAAGATGAGTACGATGTAGAAATCGATTTTGAAGAATTTGATATGGATCATCTGGGATCAATTTCTGGCTTTTGTGCATTTGTGAATCAAGCACAGACAGGTGATAAAATTCAGACAATGGAAGCTTAGAACTTACATACAATGTAAGTTCGTGATGGGGTAAGTTTTTAAATTATATAGTAACTAGTTTAGAGCACATACTCGGAGGCAGCAGGCGCCATGCAGCATTACATGTCGTAGGCTGCTTTTCATCATTATGGTCATGTTACGGAAATGTCGGTAACGTTTGCGTATATGCACAACGGTACTGAATCGCACAATGTATAGTTTTCAACGGAATAAGCATGTGTCGGAACTGAATAGGGAATGCAGGAATTACCAGCCTTTCAAATTAACGAAAGAGGTGTTATGCATGCAGCCAAGAAGTGAAGTCACCATTGACCGTGAAGCATTCAAGCTGATTAAACGCACGATTCGCAATGCCGCTGTATCCTACCGCAACAAAATGAAAGATCCAACCTATAAAACAGAATTACCACAATCGCTAGGAATTAAACTTACGAACCGCTGTAATTTACGTTGTACACACTGTTTTCAGTGGAATGAGGACGGTTACCATCATCAGATGGATAAAGCCGAGCAAAATATGGATCTGGACCCGGCGATTTTCAAGCAGCTGCTCGATGATACGAAAGCGGTTAAATCGCGCTTGTATCTGTGGGGCGGCGAGCCGATGTTCCACCGTCAATTCAGCGAAATTTTGGGACATATCCAAAATGATCGCCGCGAGATGACGATCTGTACGAATGGACTGCTCATTAACAAGCATCTGGATCAAATTTTGGATCTGTCCGAAAATCTGGAACTGCTTATTGCTGTTGAAGGTTTTGAAAAAGAACATGATCTAATTCGCGGCAAAGGTACGTTTAAGAAAACGATGGCTGAAATCGACCGCCTGGTGGAACTGCGTGAGCAAGGGCTGTACAAAGGTCGTATTTCCGTACATGCCGTTATCAATGATAATATGATCGGTCGTATGACTGAATTGCTGGAGTTTTTCGAATCGAAAAAGCTTGATCTCGTGATGCTCTGCTTCCCGTGGTATATTTCCCGCGAAACGTCAGTGAAGATGGATCATTATTTTACTGAAAAATTCAGCTGGTTACGTCAATTGGATGAGCGTCATATTAGTAGCTGGCATGCGTTTAAATATAAAATCAATCCGGACAATATGGAAGCGCTCATGAGTGATCTGGACGCGATTAACGAACGCGTATGGAAAATTCGGATTCGTTACCAACCCGGTCTGGATTACGATGAGATTGATAAGTTCATTCACGGTGAAGAAATGACAAGCCGTTGCTCCAATAACTGTCTGGCACTCACTTCGCGTACCGATATTATTCCAGATGGCAGTGTGCTGCCATGTAAGTTTTTCTCTGAATTTACGGTCGGCAATTTGAAAAATAAAAGTCTGCGCGATATTTGGGATTCGGAAGAGTACGATCAGATTCGGCAGACGATCAATGAAGGCGGGCTGACACCAGCTTGTTCAAAGTGTAGCGTACTGTATTTGCACGGGGCGAGCGGCTTACAATCGCTGAACTATATCTGATGAAAAGGGGCGAAGCGAAGATGAGTCAAAGCGATAAAAAGCTAATATCGCTCGATATTAATGTACTCGGTCTGCCGCCTGAAGAAGTACAGCATATTATCGATTCTGTACAGGTTCCTGAAGATGGAGAGATTGTCGTTGCCGATCTACTGCAAATTATGGAAGATCGGGTTGTGATCAACCATTGCTTTTACGGTGTCGTCAGCGGCATGTTGAATCAGAAAGGCATGACGCTGGAAGAATCCGATATTTATATGCTATGTAACGGTACGTATATGGCTTACAACGGGCAATACGATACGTTTGGACAATGCCCGATGGTGCATATGCTAAAAGAGTTGGAGCAGCATACCGATATCGGTGTGCACTACCACATTGTCGATCAAGATGCACGTGATCGGGCAGCGATTTTGCGAGATTGGTATGAAGTGCTCAATAGCGGACAGACATTGCTGCTGCATATGGAAACGTCGAATCTAGTTTACAACCAGCTCTATGTGGAAAGTCCGGGTAAAGGTCATGTGATCCAGCTATACGGTCTGCATGCCGAGGAAAATGTAGCGCATATTGCGGACTTTTATTTGCTCGATAAAGCAGGTCAGGTGCTAGGCTACAATGGTACAATTCCGCTGTCTGAGCTGCTAGACGGTGTAGTGGAATATGCGTACATGTCCAACGATGTAGAGCAGGTGGTGAAGCCGGAGCAATTAATGCGTGCCTGTTCCGAACATGCTGCCGAATTTCTTGCAGGTGGCGTGAATATGAACGGTGAAGCGTTAGGCATGGCGGCATATCGTCGTTTGAACGCTCAACTGGCATCGATGCAGGAGTTAAGTGATAAGGAATTTGAAGCCACCTGCGCACTGATCTATTATCATCTGCGGATTGAGAGTCTGATGCACATGCTGCGCTATACGACGCAATTTGTAACCGATCATGAAGAGCTGTTAGGCGAAGATGGACCAGGTCTGCGTAGCGGAATGGAGCAGGTACATGACACAGCACGCCGTCAACTGATGATGCTGTACAAAATGGGCATTCGCCGTGATCGTGCATCACTGGATCGCTATTTAGCTGGTAATGATCGTATGCTGGATGAGTATGAAATGCAATTGGAAAAATTGCAATATGCCGCAGGTCGGGTCAGCATGTTATCGCCGTCCTGATCGGATGAACATGATACTATTTTCCAATATGGATGTACTGCTAAATAAAGACACAACTTATTATTGTATAAACCAACGGTCGACTGTCCGCAGCTATGCGGGCAGTCATCCTATTCCGAAGGGTAGGGATCATAATGCGTGAATCCATGTCCGAAGCTGGTGAGCCAGCCGTGCTACATATGGGAACGTTTGAAGCCGAGCTGCACTGGCGCGAACATAATCTTGCTACACTACCTGCATTACCTGATAAAGAAGCCGAACGAATCGTAACAGCTATGGATGAGCTGTTATTTGCTTTTTGTAAGCCCGGAGATCTGCTGTTAACACGATATGCGATGGAACCGTGTCAGCGCGATTACACCGCTGCACTAGGATTTGATTTTGCCACTTCGCGTATGGATCTGGAGCAGCCGGTACGAGCGGATCAGCGTTCAGGTTCATCGTCGCTGCATACTGGCGGTGGTCAACTATTGCAACAGAGTCGCACTACAGAGCAGCAGCCGATGTCTGTGTTTCGTTTACTTTATGAGCATGGTCAGGCGATTGCCGATCAATTGCCGCTCGCAGGCACGATCTTATCTCCATTTGCATGGGTTCCTTACATTAGCGAAAGCAGTCAACGCTTCGGCATTCAGGCAAGACAACCACAGCTGGAAACGGTGCGCATGGTCAATACGAAGCATTATTCCGCTCAAATGAAAGAGCGTTTGCAGCTTGCGAATCCGGGTGTGCTCGTCCGAAGCGCAGCCGAATTAGAGCAGGTTGGCACAAGTCTGTTACAGGATGGCAGCTTTATGATCAAAGACAATTATGGTGTGTCCGGTAAAGGTAATTTGCATATCGATTCTCCCGCTTTACTTCAGCGTATAGTGAATAGCATTCGCAAGCAGGAGCAAAAAGGGCGCAATGTGCAATTTGTACTGGAACGCTATTCCCATAAGGAACGTGATTTCTCCTGTCAGTTTCATATTACCGAGCAGGGTGATATCGATATTTTATCGGTACAATGGCTTGCCAATTCCCAGTTTGCTTACCGTGAATCGTTATCCCCGGATATTCAATTTATGGATCGGCTGGAGAATAGCGCCTACTTTGATACGATGCTCGATATTGGACGTTTACTTTATCAGGACGGCTATTTTGGACATGTGTGCATCGACTCGATGACGCTAATAGACGGTAGCATTGAACCGATGGTCGAGATCAACGCCCGCAAATCAATGAGTCTGATCAAACATAGCATCGACCGCTATCTACGCCAGTATGGACTTGTCGGTAACATGACCAATTACACCGTTTCCCATGATGGTAGCTTTACCTACGAACAATTACTGATCGAACTTCAGCATCGCGGCTTGTTATTTCTGCCTGAACGCGGCGGCGGCATCCTGCCACTCACCTCCGCAGCCTGGTCTGTCAATCACCGCGATGCGCCAATCGGTAGCAAACATAAAGGCAGACTTTACTTATCCGCTGTAGCGGCTGATGAACAGGGTAAACGCGAGCTGTTGAATCAGCTGGAACAGGTATTGGAAGGGCGCGGTGTGAGCATATTAAATTGATTAAAATTAATTCCATATACAGCTTATCGTGTTCGTGAATGTCTACTATGGCATTCCATGAAAAAGCGAATGTGGTAAAGCCTAATCATTTACAGGTAACGATTCCCGTACTCATCTTGATATTCCAAGGAGGAAGAACAGATGACGGTAACGATTTTGTGCTCAGGCTTTGGACTGGGCTTTTATACACCCGGACTGCTTGTCGAAGCAGGGCTACAGCGTCATGGTATTGCAACCGAAGTGCTTGTGTTTGAAAATGTGATGGGCGATGCACAGCGGGGGCGAGTCGATCATAGCCGCCGCGCGTATCATGACGACTTTTCCGTTGCGCTCATGTCGCAGCGTATTCCGCAGGATATTCGTAAAAGTATGGACCCTGAACAGGTGAGTCAATTGCTGAGTAACTGGCAAGCAGAGGGACGACGTCATTTTATTTGTTTATCCGGGCATTGGATCTATGTGCTGGAACTGTATCGTGAGCAAATTGGCGAGTCATTGGAAGTGGATCTGCTTTATCTGGATGCGATCGATTCTCCTTCCTGGAAAAATGTAAAACGTCGCATCGATAAGCTAGAAGAACGGTATCGTGAAGTATGGCTGTTCGGTCACGATGATCAGCCGATGACCACGTACATTGATATTGCTGGCTCCGATCCGGTACAGCCGTATGAACATCGGGAACAACGACTGCTTGTGCATGGCGGTGGCTGGGGAATGGGCACATACCGCGAGCATCTGGATCATTTGCACAATGCTGGATATGCGCTGGATATCGTGCTTTATGAAGGTGATGCGCCCGGCGCGACCGAGCAGGGACAGCGATATTACCGGATGGACCCGGAGTGGCGTACATGGCAGCATAACCGTGCAGGACGACATACATTTCCGCCATTTGCCCATGTCATTCCGGGCGAGCCAGAACGATATGAGCTTCATCCCGACTACCATATGTTATGCGAGATTGAACGGCGGGTGAAGGCGATTGTGAGTAAGCCGGGCGGCGGCACGCTGGCGGATTCATTTGCTTCCAGTACGCCGGTGATCTTTTTAGATCCGTTTGGTGAGCATGAGCAGCGGAATGCTGAGCTGTGGGAACAGTACGGCTATGGGATTACGTACCATCGCTGGATGAGTGAATATGGTGGGGGAACCGATATTTTGGAACAGCTGCATCATCGTCTGCTGGCAGCGCGCCAACAGCTGTCTCCCTATCCAGAGCAATATGCCGCACATTATACACAGTCGCTGAAGCAGATGGCAGGGGAGGCAGGGTTATGAATTCCTCAGCGAGGATCATCCCTTTTCCAGCCGATCGGGTCGCACAGGAATATTCACTGGAAATGCGTCCGGTGCGCATGGGAATTGTCGGCTGCTCAGGTATCGTTCCACGAGCCGTGCTGGAGCCTGCCGTGCACGTTGACGGATTGGATATTCACGCAGTGGCCAACCGCACATATGCGAAGGCACAAAGGATGGGCGAGCAATATGGCATTCCGGTCATTTATAATACGCTGGAAGAATTGCTTGCTGACCCGCTGCTGGATGCTGTCTATATTGGGCTTGGTAATATGCTGCATGCGGATTGGATTATGCGTTCGCTGGAAGCAGGTAAGCATGTGCTGGTGGAGAAGCCACTATGTCTGGAAGCTGAGCGGCTTGCAGAGCTGGAACAGGCTGCCCAAAAGCGTGGATTGCTGCTATCCGAAGCGATGATGGTCGCACATCATCCGTGGCAGGAAGCGATTCGACGTCTGGTGACCAGCGGCGAGTATGGTAAGTTACTGCGTACTTCAACACGGATTACGATCCCTGCACGCAATGATCATCTGGATAATTATCGCAGTCGCGCCGACGAAGGTGGCGGCTGCTGGTGGGATCTGGGCTGCTACTGGCTGCAATTCCTCCAGCAGATTAGTGGCGAGCAGAGCTTATCACCGTTTGCGATCAAAGGATCATCGGCATTTGATGGACCAAACGGATGTGATTGGACATTTGAAGCCGAAGCTGTCGCTGACGATGGATGTGTTGCTTCTGCGATGCTTTCATTTCAGCAGCCGTATGCATGTCGTCATGTGCTGCATTTTGAACAGGCGATTGTAACGATACCGGATGTGTTTCGCTGCAATCTGGGCTTTTACAAAATGAAGCTGAAGATCACCCTGCTCAAAGATGGCGCAGAGATCGGGGAGGCAAAGCAGCATATATTTGAACCGATGAACTATTATGTGAATCAGCTACGTGCATTTACAGAGCAAGTACGGCAACAGCATCGTCCAAATCACGAGCATCCTGTGATCGATCACGGGCTTGAGCAGGCGATGGAACGTATTCGAGTGCTGGAGAATGTGTATCGTGATGCACGATCAGGCTTGTTGCAGCATTAAGGTTTGAACATGTACCGATTCGATGTTATTGCATTGATAACCAACCTAAAGTCCCTATATAGCATAACGAGCTATAGCGGACGATATAGAACGGTGTGAATGAAGAAAACTACGAATTGTTTAAAAGAGAGTACGCATGCTTTAACGCCGCGGAATAGGAAAACTTCTATTACGAAGATTCCCTTCAATCGTATTTTATCTTCCTATCGATTCGTATAAAAAGCCCGCTCTGTCCTTCATGGGAACTACTCCCATCTGAAAGACAGCAAGCGGGCTTTTAGTTACATGATCTTATCCGCTATTGACTAATTCAATCGTTTGCCTTGACTTGATCCAAACAGAGGAGCAACACATCATGGCATGGCAGCAAACGAGCATGACATACAGCAAGCGAACGAGCGAACGAGCGAACGAGCATTATACCTCATCTGTAGACAATAGCTCGCGCCAGTCCAGCATAATGAGAGGGCGTGGACCAAACGGTGCTGCACTACATACGGCAAGCTTATAGTTGCGATCCACATGAATGTTGCGGAAAAAGCACGTCTGCTGGCAATGATCATCCCAACCGCCGGACGAATCTTCTTCCGGATCAGGTTCCGCTAGTCTGGCGATATCAGGCTCGGTCAATTCGACAGCAAACGAATCGAGCGGAATCGAAAGTCCTTTGCCTACAAACTTGATATAACTTTCCTTTAATGTCCAGAGCGTGTAAAATAATTGGAGTCGCTCTTCTGCGGCTGCGTTCATAAGTAGCCTGTATTCCGAAGCGGTAAAAAACCGTTCGGCAATCGCAAAGTCGATCGGACGAATCTTTTCGATATCAACGCCAACGGGAACCTTTCCATCGGCACAGATGATCCAATCACCTGCGTGGGATAGATTAAAATGGATATCGGTGTGCTCACTCAGATAGGGCTTGCCATAGCTAGTTTTGCTGAATGTCAGTGTATCCGAAGGAAGTGCATAACGCTCCTTCAACACATATTTGACCAACAATTCGCCGAGCAAGCTGCGCTGAGCATCCTGCTGCCGCTGAAAACGCAACGATTGTTCGCGGCGTTCTCCAGAGACCGCTGCACGAAGCTGTTCCATCGTTTCGTCTGACAGCAGTTCAGGCACATATACACCAGTTATATTAATCAATGCAAAGATCCTCACTTTCAATAACTGGCTCCGGTAATCATATATAAATAACGATGATTCGATCATGCCATCGTCATTCCACCAGAGCTTCTACTTCATATATTGACGAATATTAAAAACGCCGTCAATACGATCAGATAGCTAAAATTAAAATATCTTATATTAACGATTTTTATTCCAGTGTTAGCGATCTCCTAACACGGGGTGAAATGAAAAAGGATTTTTGCAAAGCAAAATATCGTACTGCTCCAGTGTTAGTGATTTCCTAACACGAGGTACAATGAAAAAGGATTTTTGCAAAGCAAAATATCGTACTGTTATGAAGTTGGACATACATTGTAAGCGCAAGCTGATATAATAAAGACAGCATTTATGTTATATCGTTTTGAACATTGGAGCAGGAGGGAATACGTTGTCAGAAATTAAGCATTTGCCATTTCAAACGGAAGATCACTACTATGTACAGATGATACCAGACATTCAATTCGCTCGTTTTCCAAATGGAGCTACTCTTCATATGAACATTTTGCGTCCACAGTCTCATCTTCCATTACCGCTTATTGTATGGGTAGTTGGGGGGGCATGGCTGGAAGCGGACTATCATAAACATGTACCGATGATATCCTCGATCGCGAGTCAGGGCTATGTAGTAGCATGTATTCAATATCGTACAGTCAACCGCGCTCCTTTCCCGGCACCACTACAAGATGTAAAAACCGCGATTCGTTTTTTACGAGCACATGCCGATGAATATGGCATTGATGCAGAGCATATTGGGGTATGGGGCCATTCGGCAGGTGGTCATCTGGCTGCACTGGCAGGTGTGACTGGCGATCAATCCGAATGGGATGAACAAGGAGCATGGTCAGGCTATTCCAGCCGCGTTAGCGCTGTCGTTGATTTTTGCGGACCGACCGATGTGGTTGCTGACTTTCAATCGGACTACGTGCAGCCTGTCATTTCATTGCTACTGGGCGGACCACAGCGAGATAAATTGGACAATGCAGCACTAGCTAATCCGGTGACGCATATTCGTGCGAATGCTGCCAAACAGGGCATATTACCACCATTTTTAATCGTGCATGGGGATGCCGATGAGGTGGTCCCATTGCGTCAAAGTCAGTTCCTTTACAATGCTCTGCATGAAGCAGGCTCGGAAGTGACCTTTTATGTACTGGAAGGTGTAGAGCACAGCGTGTCCGGTCTAATGACCCGAATCGATGTGATGGAGGCGGTCACGGACTTCTTCGCTGTTCATTTAAAAGGCTCGTGATCATAAAGTAAACATACGCTTCACGATAGAGCTTCTTAGGCTACGATGTAGCTAACGCTAAATTCATCGGTGAATCGACCGACAGGAACGGAATAATCATTGCAATTGCCCCGCGTAAGACGCTAAACGTTGTGATGAGGGGGACAAACATTTGGACAAGCACGACGACTATAATATTCTCCATAATCTCATTGCGAGCAGCGGTGTATATCGTCCGCTTTTTGAACATCATCCGGATGCGATCTATGTAATGGATACCGAGGGGAACTATATTTATACGAATCCGGCTGTATTGCGCATGACAGGCTATACACCGGAGGAATTATTAACGATTGATAAAAGCCAGATTTTCGGGAAAGATCGTTTGTATTTCCGATCCCCTTATTTTAATCAGGTGATGCGTGGAGAATCGGTTCAATTTGAAACGACTATCTATCATAAACTGGGGCATACGATCTACCTGGATGTGACGTATACGCCGGTTGAAAAAGAGCAGCAGATCGTTGGTATTTTTGGTGCTGCCAAAGATATTACTGCACGTCAGCAAGCAGATGAACAACTTCAAAAAAGTGAGGAGCGTCTAACGCTTGCACAGGATATTGGCGGGTTTGGTTGCTGGGATTGGAATATGGATACCGATGAGCTAATCTGCACGCCCAAGTTTTTTGAAATTGTTCATATGAAACAGAAAGCGCCTACGCTGCTATACCGACGTTTCCTGTCCCGAATTCATCCCAAAGATCGTACACGAGTAAGTGATGGGTTCCGGCGTATGTTGACCGAGGGCAGTATCCATCTGGATTGTCAGTTGCTAGATAGTGCACACCCAGTCAAAACGATCGCTATTCGCGGACGTATGCTTATTGCTGATGATCGTGAAGAACGGAGAATCATTGGCACGATACAGGATATTACAGAGCAGCAATTGCTAGCAGATCTTATACGTGAAAGTGAACGGCAATATCGGATGTTGTCTGAAAATACGATGGATCTGATTTCTACGCATACCGCAGATGATCAGTTGCACTTTCTATATGCGTCGCCTTCGCTTACCCGATTGCTTGGTTATGAACCGGATGAGATACTGGGGCAAAGTGCGGCGGACTATTATCATCCCGAAGATCGTGCCGTCGTTCAGGTGTATATCCAGTCGGTATTGTATGCACGTGAGCAGCATACTGTCTGCTACCGTTTCCGACATAAAGACGGACATTATGTGTGGCTGGAATCGAGCGCCACACATGCGAGCAATGGAAAGGGCGACATATTTGGCACGATTGTAGCGGTATCGCGCGATGTATCGGATCGTAAATTCGCAGAACAGCAGTTGCTGGAAAGCGAGCAACGCTACAAATCGCTAGTCGAATATAATCCATCGGGCGTGTATTCATTTGATATGCAGGGGCGCCTGTACAATCTGAATCCGGTTGCTGAAATTCAGAGTGGGTATGTGATGGGAAAAATCGAGGAGCTTCATTTTATCGATCTGATTGACGAAAAGCACCAGCAGGATGCCCAGCATCATTTTGACCGTGCGCGTATGGGCTTGCCGCAAAATTATGAGACGACGCTCATTCAATCGAGTGGTAATCGAATGGACGTTAACATTACGAATGTTCCGATCATTGTCGGTGGTCAAATTACCGGTGTGTTTGGCATTGCGACTGACATTACGGAGAGCAAGCGTTATCTGGAACAGATTCAGGCGCTCAGTGAAGAATACAATCTGATTCTTAGCTCGGTATCAGAAGGAATCTTCGGTATTGATACGAATGGGCGAGGGATATTTATCAATGAGGCAGCTGCACGTATGCTTCAGCTACCACGCGAGCAATTCATCGGTATGCCGCTTCAAGAAGCATTGGTCAATGCACGAGCAGACGGTGAAGCGTATTTACCCGGACAAAACCCGGTACGTCTAACGCTGGCAGATGGAATATCGAGACAGGTACTGGAGGAAGTGTTTTTCAGGCGCGATGGTTCCAGCTTCTTTGTTTCGTACCGCACGAATGCGTTATTTGATCGCGGACGTATGATTGGAGCGGTCATTGTGTTTAGTGACCGCACGAATGAACGCCAGATTCTGGAAGCGAAAGAGCTGGCAGAGCGCGCTGCGTATGCCAAAACACAGTTTATTTCCATGATGAGCCATGAGCTGCGTACCCCGATGAATGCGATCGTTGGTATGAGCGAGCTAATTCAGGATTCTCCGCTGGATGATGAGCAACGCTGGTATATGGATATTATCGTGCAAAATAGCCATGAACTTGTCCGCATCATGGATGATATTACCGATGTGAACCGTCTGGAAAATGGTCATGTCGAGCTGGAAGAGCATGATTTTGATCTGTATGAGCTGATGGATTCGGTGTATCATCTCTTTTTGCCACCAGTGGAAAGCAAACAGATTCAGCTAACGCTACAGATTCAGCAAGAAGTGCCGCTTATGGTGAAAGGTGATATGTTTCGTCTGCGTCAGGTGCTCGTGAACATTATCGGCAATGCAATCAAGTTTACCGATCACGGACATGTGGAAATTGTGGTGAGTTTATCGCATCTGTCACGCGAGCATGGCATCGTGCTCGACTTCCGCATTGTAGATACAGGGATTGGTATTCCAGCAGATCGGCTGAATGAGTTATTTCATTCATTTTCTCAGGTGCATCATGTGATGAATCGACATTATGGAGGAACAGGCTTAGGCTTGTTTATTAGCAAAAACCTGATTGAGCTGATGAAGGGAACGATTGGAGTCGAAAGTAGAGAACATAGCGGTTCTACATTCTATTTTACGCTACCGTTTCAATTGGCGGAGGGATAAAGTGCGATACGATGATTATGAACAGGGGCATGAGTACAATACGGAAAGATGCGCCTACATGGTTTATTAGATCGAATAAAGAGTTAAGGATCGTATCCGCCACTAAAATACCGCTAAATAAGATTCGTTAGACCGCATTCTCTATAGCTTGCCAAGATATAGAGCTGGCGGACAGTGATCTGGTCTAGCAGTCGTTATGTAGGTTTTAACGTGAAAACGCTCTGTACGTCCTCGATAGAGGAACGTCAGAGCGTTTGTTTTGTTTTCGTACCATAGGGTCATATACAAGTTCATGTATAAGGTAATTTATTCCATCATTGTCTTGTTAACGGAAGTCATACGGATAGAAGCTGAATTTGTGAAAATGAACGTATTAGCCGCTTAAACGGTAGCATACATAATCGCAATCGTCTGCGGACCACAATGACTCGAAATCACGCAGCCGGCCTCTGTAATCATCACCTGTCTGGCATTGGTCTGTTCACGCAATACCGTTTGCATCATGCGTGCTTCCTCTTCCGCAAACGAATGCACGACAAAGATTACATCCTCGTCCAACCGATCCCGGTTAGCGACACAGTTACGAAGTAGCTGTTCTGCGGCTTTATCGCGCTTGCCGCGTATTTTGTAAGCAGGGGTGAGTGAGCCTTCCGGTGTGACTTTAATAACGGGACGAATTTTGAGCAGGCTACCGATCAGATTTTGCATACCAGAGCAGCGTCCACCTTTATATAGATAATCGAGCGAATCAATTGCAAACTCTGTCTCAATTCGGCCTCGTACCTGCTCTAGCATGGACACAATCTCCTGGACGCTATGACCAGAGCTTACCGCATGCACAGCCTTCATGACTAATAAGCCAATTGAGCTGGACAGATTAAGCGAATCCACTACCGTTACAGCGCCTTCTGGCAACTCTTTCGCTGCAATACACGCATTGGCAAAGGTAGAAGATAATGCTGACGAAAGACTAATATAAATAATGTCATGCCCTGCTTTAACTGCTGGAGCGAACAGATGCAGAAAGTCTGCGGGCGACGGTGCAGACGTTTTAGGTAATAGACCTTCACGACTGACACGGTCATATAGCGCGCGTGGTGTAATATCCACACCGTCACAATATACATCCTGACCAAAAGTGACATAAAGTGGAACGATGCCCACTTCATGTTCCTGTAACCAGGAAGAAGGCAGATCACATGTACTATCTGCAAAAATGCGAATGGAATTCATAATATTCTCCTGTCTTCTAGTTCATAAAATAAAGCGATAACGCAGATGGCGTTATTATACCACGACTTTTGTCGTATCCAAACCTCATAGCTAAACCGGAAACCAATCCCTTCATCAATTGCTCACAAATAGAGAGCAACAGATGCGTTATAATAAAACAGATTGATGTTTAACCGTTAATTTGAACGATACAGGAGGCAGATTATGCAACGCACGTATATTATGGTGGCTTCAATCCTCGGTATGCTAGGGGTAGCCATCGGCGCATTTGGTTCTCATATTTTGGAGCCGATTATTGGAACGCGAATTGAAGTGTTCAAAACGGGAGTGGAGTATCACTTTGTACATGCGCTCGCCATTTTGCTGACGGCAATCCTGGCAGGGCAACTTGGTGAAAGTGCTATGTTACGCTGGGCTGCACGGCTATTTACCATTGGTATTATTTTCTTCTCCGGTAGTTTATATGTATTGTGCATTACAGGTGTCAAAGTGCTGGGCGCGATCACGCCGATCGGTGGCGTATGCTTAATCGTCGGCTGGATTTTGCTAGCATGGAGCGCTGCGCGTGCAGGTAAGCGCGCCTGATGGATAGATTTCTATATTCATGATTAATGTACAACTAACTGCAAATAACGTACAAAAACGCCAGTCGGAATAGTCGGCTGGCGTTTTATTATGGATGTGCAACCCCTGGTGTAACGGTTAAACAGTGAATTTAAAGTCACAGTCAACAGATTACATTATGCATTCAATCAAGTTTGCTGAAAGTCATCAATTTCATTGAGTTTGAAAGTGTAGACTTGCTTCTCATCGACATGGTATACGCTAATCGTCTGATCTTCATTATCGTATTTAAGAATACGACATGGAATCGACATGCGTTCACCGCGGCGGTTGATGGTGACACGGATCAACTGGCTACTCTCAATATACATCGATAACCAGCTTCCCATATCACTATCCTGTGCTGAGGAGGAGTCATTTGGAGCGGGTGTGTCGCTTGCTGTAGTGCTTGTAGATGTCGTTTGCACCGTTGGGGCTGGCTTACTTTTTATCGAAGCTGGAATGTGTACAGCAGTCTGCTGCTTGCCCGCAGCTTGGATCGCCTGCTCAATCTGCACTCCCAATTTGATTCCATTAACAACGCGAAAGTCAGCCAGTTCTTGCTGGTTGTTCAGAATATCCAGCAGCTTTTGAAGGGCAACCGCATTGTTTTTTCCGGTAATCATGAGGTCGACGTTAAATAAAAATTCGGTGTCATCATTAGTCTGCTGCTTGTTCATCATTTTCCCATCTCACTTACTTTTCGGATTAGTGTAATACTGTGTAAATAACCTATTTTTATAAACTATACCATCCAGCTGCATATTTTCATAGGTCTATAGGTGGAGAATATGGCAAAATGGTATATCGTGTCGACAAGCGACCTAGCTATTTACACATTATACGATTCTTATTATTTATCGGATCATTTTCCCATTTTATTAATCTTTATGCAAGGAAATTTAACGTAAATTCGTCATATTTAAACAGAAAAGCTACAACCTTTGTGGCTGTAGCTTTTCTAGTTTAAAAGACTTAGGAAATGAATTATAGGTGAAGCGATGTAATAGCTATAATTTGTTAATTATTCAGTGGGATATACGGTGTAAATGGGTAAAATTTCTAACTCCAACCATATCACATCGTATAGTCCTATGCTTATACAAAACACTCAGTCTACAAATAGTTTTGGCAGTTCTTCGCTGTAAGATGGGTATACAATTCCTTTTTCCGTAATGATCGCTGTAACGTATTCGTTTGGTGTCACATCAAAGGCGGGATTGAATACTTTAATATCCTGTGGAGCTGTGCGTTTACCAAAGCTGACTGTCACTTCATCAGCGGTACGCTCCTCAATCGGAATGTCTGCTCCGGTAGCGGTAGCCAGATCAATCGTAGATAGTGGGCAGGCAACATAAAAAGGGATGCCATGCGCGCGTGCCAGTACCGCGACACTGTACGTACCAATTTTATTCGCTACATCACCGTTTGCCGCCACGCGATCAGCTCCTACGATTACCGCCTGAATCCAGCCTTTCGACATGACCATCCCTGCCATATTGTCGCAAAGTAGCGTCACATCAATCCCTGCTTGTTGCAGCTCAAATGCAGTCAGGCGTGCACCTTGCAGCACCGGACGTGTCTCATCGGCATACACTTTGAGATGGATGCCCTGCTCGTGAGCAAGATACATCGGTGCAAGGGCAGTACCGTATTTGGCAGTGGCAAGTCCGCCTGCATTACAGTGTGTTAGCACGCCCATACCGTCTTTAAATAGTGGTAGCGCATGTTCACCGATTTGGCGGCATACTTCTTCATCTTCAGCGTGAATGGCGATCGCTTCAGCAAGTAATGCCTCATTGCGGCTATCTGTGCTGCCCTCTTGCTCTGCCAGCTGATGCGCTTTTTGGTTCATGCGATCAAGCGCCCAGAATAAATTGACCGCCGTGGGACGCGATTGCGCCAAATAAGCGGATACTTTGAGCACATGCTTCATCCACGCAGAAGCATCTTCACCTTTATACTCCCAGGAGCCGAGCACAACACCGTAAGCGGCAGAAATCCCAATCGCTGGTGCTCCGCGTACTTTCATCGACTGAATGCCTTCAAATACTTGCTCTGCTGTGAATAGCTCCAGCATTACAATTTCCTCCGGTAACAAACGCTGATCGAGCATCAATAGTCGATCGTTTTCCCAGCGTAATGACAGTAGCGGTTCAAACGGGTTCGTGCTGGACGTTTCTGTGATCGTGTGATTATCCATACTGTGAATCACTCCTTGCATATCGTATAGGGTAATGGAACAGCAAACCTAATGAGTACAATCGTAAACAATGAACAAAGAATTATGCAAGGAATCATACATGCAAACCTATAAATATTCAGTATTAGTATACGGAACAGTTCACCCGTAAACAATATGTATTTTAAATCTAAAAAATGTTAATTCCAGCATGGAATTATAATAAATACTTCATATGTAAAATTGAAAATTGGTAAAGGGGGGATTATAAAATAGCAAGGAGAGAAGAGTATGAATCTGGATCAAGATTTATTATTGCGCTGTTAAGTAAGCTGATTAGCTTGTTCCATGCGACATGCACTCAAAACCCTTTAAAAGTATCCTCGCCGCCGATCTTAAAAACAACCATGTAGGATGTACATATAACCGATCATATTATGGCTTATTGCGCAAAGAAAAGAAGATGTACATAGCACAAAAAAATAAGATGTATATGCGGCGAACATATCGCTCAGCGGTGAAAATTCGGCAGAAGGGTAGGGGACGCACCGAAAACAACATTAAGTGGTGAAACCGGGTGAATCGATAACGCGAACGATACGTGTAATCGAAATGACATTAGCCCACAATCCAGAAGCTAATCGTGATTTGGGTTATGTGATGGTGCAGCCTTATGCTGTTAAATGATGATGCTCATCGTTGCTGCTTACGTTTGTGATAAATGAGATAACAAATAACTGCTACAACAATCACAATCACGCTCAGCGTCGCAAAAAGAAAGTAGGGGAACATACTCTGCTTTGCTGAAGAAGAGGATTGTTGTGTATATGCTTCAATATAAGATACGCTGCCACCAGATAGCGGTTCATCACTGCTAGTAGTAAACTTGGCTTGCTCGGCTTCTGCCTGTCGAATTTTAATTATAAATTGTTTGAATGGAATAATATCGAACTGCTGCATATTGAGCAGCATACTGTTCTCAACGAATATTACTTGTTCCAAACCATCTTTTGGTGTGACCAATGCGACAATATGGTGTGGTTCATCATGAATAAGCTTACTTTCCGAGGTGTAGCCGATCCATTGCTTGGCTTTTTCCAGCGGGATCTTGAAGCTTTGATCCGAGAAGTTGGGATCGGAAGCTACTTGCGTAATCGTACTATAATCGGGAGCCTGACCTGCATATGCAAGCGCTCGGCTCCCAGTCTGGTCTTCAACGATGAATACATAGCCGCTAAATTGCAATACATCGTCAGCATAGGCATCATGTTGAACGGTGGCTAGATTTTTTAAGCTATATGTAGCATAACCATCGCCTAATCTATTTTTGGTATTACGGTTCGTATGTATCGTTTGTCCGGACTGCTCCTGATTCAATAATATGGAAATCGATTGCTGCTGATTTTGCAGATCACGTTCAACTGCTGCTCTAACTTCATCTGGCACTGAAGCAGCAAGAATGGATAGTGGAGAAATGAACATCAGCAATATGGTCATTAATGAAAATAACGAAACTTTTAACATAGTTGTTCCTCCTTTATTTTCTTACTTAATTATTGACGCATCGTACATATTTCAATAGATATATTAGTTATATCAGTAAGATGACTACCAGTTATGCAATCAAGCAAATCAAGGAGTAGAGCTAGAAAATATCGCCATTTTGGTGATCCATATATCGTCTATTTATGTAACAATCAAAACAGTCGTTTTGTTTCAATACACTCCATTCGCATCCTACTCCATTTGATGGAGAGAGGAAGGTCGGTTGTTTCGTGCGACAGGGCTACGGGTAAATGAAAGACAGAACAGCTTCACTTGTTAAAGGCATTGATCCAATGTCAAAGGCATTCACCAAAAACTATTAAAGTGAGGGATTATCATTATGTCTAACGTTACCAACCAAAACTCAACTCAAACCAAACGCATCGAAGAGCTGCTGAATCTGCAAGTAGCGAATCTGAACGTATTGTATGTTAAAATCCACAATTTTCACTGGTATGTAAAAGGTGAAAACTTCTATACACTGCATATCAAATTCGAAGAGCTGTACAACGAAGTAACATTGAAAATGGACGAAATCGCTGAGCGTCTGCTGACACTGAAAGGTTCCCCAGCAGCAACATTGAAAGAATATCTGGAACTGGCAACCGTACAGGAAGCTAACGGTAGCGAAGATGCACGCACAATGGTACAAACAATCATCGAAGACTTCGCAACGGTAACTGAGCAATTCCAAGAAACAATCGAGCTGGCTGACGAGTCTGGTGACCAACCAACAGCAGATATGCTGATCGCGTTCAAAGCCGATCTGGAGAAACATATGTGGATGCTGCGTTCGTTCCTGGGCTAAGCCAGAAGAGTTATACGCGACAACAGATGTTCATACGCTGAACAATGTTGATATCAGGATATTAACCGCTGTCTGCCTTGTGCAGATGGCGGTTTTTTACATTGAAATCGGTTATAATAGATACATAAAAAGTAGACCTATATATGGAGTAGGAGCAAGAGTAGATCAATGTACATAAGCAGAGTAAGCCTGATTCGCAGACGAGCAGGTATCATTTCAAACGGTTGGATCATTACAATTTTACCGATCATTCATTTATTCCCTGCTGGTATATGCAATGCTGTAAACATTTCAGTTGCTTGAACGGATCGAAGGAAACGGAGGCGATGAGATGAGGCTAGAAGATGATGGTATCTTTATTGTAGAGGATGAGGATATTTCCGGAATCCTTTGTTATTTTGCCAAGGATGGGGTGCCATTTGAGGACGGATTTCGCTTTGAGATGGAGTTGCAGGAAATGGTATTTTTCCCTGGTAGCATACATATAGTTCAATTCCCCGAAGACCTATTGCTACAGGATGAAGATGAAGACACAGATGAAGAAACCAGACAGGAGATTCGCACTCAAAATGAACAGTGGGAACAAGAGATTCGGCAGGCAATCTATAACGCGATCGGCTATGTAGAGGAAACGTCTTCTTAATAAATAAACAATAGAAGTATACAGCATATGATCACAATGAAGCCTGTTATCCAAACTATATCAATTCATCTATGGAGGCGATAGAATGAGACTGGAAGATGATGGTACTTTTGTTGTTGAGTATAGTGACTTTGAGTTGCTCTTCTGTTGTTATTGCAAGGATATGTGGTTTCAAATGGAATGTCCTCCTTTTGAAGACGTATTTTTGTCTTTGATGAGGTCACAAGAGATCGTTCTGTTTCCAGGTAGTATACAGAGGATACAATTGCCAGATATGAGAGTCCAATATGCAGATGATGATGCAGATGAAGAAATGAAGGAAAGCGCTCGTGTCAGCAATGAAAAGTGGAAACGAGAGTTTCTGAACGGTCTGTATGATGCAATCGGTTATATAGAGGAGGATAAGAAATGACAGATCACGAACCACGCACGATTGCACTTAAAGAATGGGCATCCGCTATTCAAGCGCTAGCAGAAGGCAAACAAATCCTATTGATGCGTAAAGGCGGCATTATAGAGGAGACGCGTAGCTTCGAGCTAAAGGAGCGAGCCTTTTATCTGTACCCAACCTACGAGCATCAGCGCAGCGAGCTTCTCAAGCCAGAGCATCGCCATTTCGTAGAGGAATCACTACAGCAGTGGTCACCTGCACAACAGACGGCTAGCATCCGCCTCTACGCCGAAGTCACCGACGATCTGGAGATCAGCAGTCAGGAAGAGCTAGATCGCTTGCGTGACCATCATATCTGGACCGACATGTTTGCCGAAGAACGTCTACGCTGGAAAAAGAAAAACCCGCTTCACGTGCTCATCCTACGGGTATATAGTATTGAACGGCCGGTGGATATCCCAGTGGAGGAGCAGTATATCGGCTGCAAATCGTGGATATCCATACCAAGTGGTTCGGTGACGAGCGAAATGACGCCGGTGCTGGACGCTGCGGAGTTTGAGGTTATGAGATCTGCTCTATTGCTATCGCTGCAAGAACAGAACATACCTAACCATAAGGCTTGACTGATCACATCGGTCTGGCCTTTTATTTTTTGTACCTTCGTTATTCCGGCTCTTCTCCCTCCCAGGCTACTCATACGATCTTAACTTTTTTACTGCGCTTAGTTAGATGCAGTTACAGATGCGTCAGCACGGAACGCAGGGAAGGAAATAAGGGAAAAGGACGACGTACAGTGTTAGTGATCTTCTAACACGGGGTTCAATAAAAAGTGATTTTTGCAGAGCAAAATATGTTACAGCTTCTAGTGTTAGTGCATTGCTAACACGGGGTTCAATAAAAAATGATTTTTGCAGAGCAAAATATGTTACAGCTTCTAGTGTTAGTGCATTGCTAACACGGGGTTCAATAAAAAATGATTTTTGCAGAGCAAAATATGTTACAGCTTCTAGTGTTAGTGCATTGCTAACACGGGGTTCAATAAAAAATGATTTTTGCAGAGCAAAATATGTTACAGCTTCTAGTGTTAGTGCATTGCTAACACGGGGTTCAATAAAAAATGATTTTTGCAGAGCAAAATATCTTACAGCTTTAGAGGGGCGGGAATCTTCATCTACTCCTAATCCGAAAGATTCCCGCGGCTCCACCGGAGTCCGTTCCCTTATTCCTTCCCGGAGTGGTGTACCATACCGCATCCCCAGCCCACATCAGATTAAGATCATATGAAGCCTTCCTCCATTTCATTGCAGCATATTTCAAATTATTATAAAATAGCTTGAGAATCGTTGAGAATCAGTTTAGAATGGTTCTAAGAAGGATTTATTCTTAGACTTTATCTAAATCGCTGAACAATAGAGTTTTCTCTTTCCATATGGGATGTATTCAGTAGTTTTAAAGTAGCTACTACGTGGGAAAAGTCGGTCTGTGCAGCTACTTATCATCAGACCGGGAATGGCGATCGTACCTAATGCAACTTCACAACTAGGAAAAGTTTGGAAAATATCTGCGAAAAAAAGCAGTTATTTTTTTGCAGAGGTACCTGCTTTACTGGTATGATTTAAGCAGCAAAATGATTATGCGATTAATTCTGAAGCTACTAGATAAACAATAGATCAAAATTGTTCTATTTAGCAGCTTACTTACTTATTTTGGAGGGACGTCTATTATGGCAACAAATTTCGTCATCGAAGGTCTGAAAGCAACAATCGACAACAAGGAAATCCTCAAAGGTGTTAACCTGTCTATGAAAGGTGGAGAAATCCACGCAATCATGGGACCAAACGGTACGGGTAAAAGTACACTGGCTTCCGCACTGATGGGTCACCCGAAATATGAAGTAAGTGAAGGTGTCGTTACACTTGACGGCGAAGACGTGCTGGAAATGGAAGTAGATGAGCGCGCACGCGCAGGCCTGTTCCTGGCGATGCAATATCCGAGCGAAATTAGCGGCGTAACAAACTCCGACTTCCTGCGTAGTGCGATCAATGCACGTCGTGAAGAAGGTAAAGAAATTTCCCTGATCAAGTTCATTCGCCAAATGGAAGGCAGCATGAAAGAACTGGACATGAACCCTGAATTTGCACACCGTTACCTGAACGAAGGCTTCTCCGGTGGTGAGAAGAAACGTAACGAAATCCTGCAAATGCTCATGCTGGATCCGAAAATTGTCATCCTTGATGAAATTGACTCCGGTCTGGATATTGATGCACTGCGCATCGTTGCAGATGGCGTGAACAAAATGCGTAGCGAAGATCGCGGTTTCCTGATCATCACTCACTATCAACGTCTTCTGAACTACATTACGCCTGACTACGTACACGTTATGATGCAAGGCCGCATCGTGAAATCCGGCGGTCCGGAACTGGCTGCCCGTCTGGAAGCAGAAGGCTATGACTGGGTAAAAGAAGAACTCGGTATTACAGACGAGACAGTAGGCCAGGAACAAGAAGCGTAAATAACGGTACGGAAGGAGCAAAAGCATAATGACATTGCAGACGATACTTCCGCTCAGCGCGGAAGCACTGAAATCACTATCCCAACAAAAAAACGAACCGGCATGGCTGGCTGAAAGCCGTTTGAATGCACTTGAACTGGCTTCCCGCCTTGAACTGCCTAAACCGGAAAAAACGAAAATTGATAAATGGTATCTGTCCGATTATGGTACGTATCAGCCAGCGACACGTGTAACTTCGCTACAAGAACTGCCGGAAGCTGTTCGTGTGCTCCTGAAAGAAGAAGAGACCGCGAATCTGCTCGTGCAAAAAGATTCCGGTGTTGTATACAGTAACCTGTCTGACGAGCTGAAAGCACAGGGCGTTATTTTCACGGATCTGGAAACAGCAGCTCGTGAGCATAGTGATCTGGTACAAGCACATTTGTCCAGTGTAGTCAAAAACGATGAGCACCAGCTCAGCGCATTAAATGCAGCACTATGGACAGGCGGCGCATTCCTGTACGTTCCGAAAAATGTAGAAGTAGCTATACCTTTACAAGCGGTATTCCTGACAGAGAACGCTGACGCAACGTTTGCACCACGTGTACTCGTCATTGCGGACGTGAACAGCTCGGTAACGTATGTGGATAACTACATTTCTACAGGCGATGCAGAGCGTCTGCATAACGGTATCGTAGAAGTTATTGCAAAACCAGGTGCTAAAGTTCGCTATGCTACCGTTCACCAACTCGGTCTGAACACGACGGATATGAGCTATCGCCGTGCTGTGACTGAAAATGATGCGTCCATCGAATGGATCATCGGTGAGATGAACGATGGCAATACGGTAACAGATACATCGACTGTGCTGAAAGGCAATGGCTCGACTTCCGATGCGAAAATTATCGCGGTCGGTTCCGGTTCTCAGCGTCTGAACTACACCACACGTGCGATTCACTTTGGTAAAGATTCCACCAGCCAGATGACAACACGTGCGGTTATGCGCGAAGAAGCGAATGCGATCATTAACGGTATTACCAAAATCGAGCATGGCGCGACTCGTTCTAACGGTGAGCAAGCAGAGAAAGTGCTGATGCTAAGCCCGAAAGCTCGTGGCGATGCGAACCCGATCCTGCTGATCGATGAAGACGATGTTATGGCAGGTCACGCCGCTTCGGTTGGACAGGTCAATCCTGAACAGGTGCATTACCTGATGTCCCGTGGTATCACCCGTGCACAGGCAGAGCGACTGATCATTTACGGTTTCCTGGCTCCGGTCGTTTCTGACATTCCGCTGGAACAGCTCCAGACTCGTTTGCAGGAACTGGTTGAAAGGAAAGTCGGACAGTGAACGCGCAAATCCGCGAGCAGTTTCCGATTTTACACCAGGAAGTAAACGGACATCCGCTTGTATATTTGGATAATGCAGCGACTTCGCAAAAGCCGCGTGCCGTTCTGGACGCGCTAAGCCACTATTATGAATGGGATAACTCTAACGTACACCGTGGCGTGCATACGCTCGGTACACGTGCAACGGATGCGTATGAAGGTGCACGTGAAAAGGTAGCCCGTTTCATTAATGCGGCGCGTAGCGAAGAAATTGTATTTACCCGTGGCACAACAACGGCACTCAATCTGGTCGCTTCTGCTTATGGCGGTCCACGCCTGCAAGCAGGTGATGAGATTGTAATCACGCCGATGGAACATCATAGTAATCTCATTCCGTGGCAACAGCTCGCTCTGCGCACTGGTGCTACGCTGAAATACATTCCGCTCCAGCCAGACGGTAATATCGATCTGGCGGATGTGGAGAAAACGATCACCCCGAATACGAAAATCGTTTCGGTCGTGTACGTATCTAACGTACTTGGCGTTGTTAATCCAGTGAAACAAATCGCTGAGATTGCCCATCGTCACGGCGCGATCATGGTCGTGGACGGCGCACAGAGCACACCGCATATGAAGGTGGATGTGCAGGATTTGGATTGCGATTTCTATGCGCTGTCCAGTCACAAAATGTGTGGCCCGACCGGCTTTGGTGCTCTGTATGGCAAGCGTCAGTTACTGGCACAGATGGAACCGATCGAATTCGGCGGTGAGATGATCAACGATGTGGGTTTGTACGAATCTGACTGGAAAGATGCACCGTGGCGGTTTGAAGGCGGTACGCCGATTATCTCCGGTGCAGTTGGACTCGCCGCAGCGATTGATTTCCTGACGGAGATTGGGATGGACAAGATTGAGGAACATGAAGCACATCTTGCGAATTATGCAATGGAGCGCATGTCCGAGATCGAAGGTATTCAGATTTATGGACCAGCAAAACGTAAAGTAGGGATTGTGACATTCAATCTGGACGGCGTGCATCCGCACGATCTGGCGACGGTGCTGGATACGTTCGGTATTGCGATCCGTGCCGGACACCATTGCTGTCAGCCGCTTATGAGATGGCTGGAAGCAAGTTCTACTGCACGCGCCAGCTTTTACCTGTATAATAATGAACAAGACGTGGATCGCTTTATTGAAGCGTTAGTTCAGACAAAGGAGTATTTTGGCGATGCAATTGGATGATTTATACCGTCGTGTCATTATGGATCATTACAAAAATCCGCGTAACCGCGGAACATTTGGTGATGAGGCTGTCACGGTGAATCTGAACAATCCTACCTGTGGAGACCGGATTTCACTGCAACTTCTGATCGAAGACGACAAAATCATCGATGCTAAATACACTGGCGAAGGCTGCTCGATCAGCATGTCCTCCGCGTCTATGATGACCGAAGCGGTTAAAGGCAGAACTTACGAAGAAGCCCTTGATATTGCGACTCGTTTCTCCGCCCTGATGAAGGGTGAGGATGTGCAATTTGATGAATATGAAGAGATCGAAGCCCTATCCGGAGTAAACAAATTCCCAGCCCGCATCAAATGCGCGACTCTGGCATGGAATGCACTGCGCAAAGGCATCGGCGAAGACAGTTCGACCAATTAAGATAGGGAGGCTACAACCATGGCTAAAAAAGCACCTGAAATGGAAGATTATAAATATGGTTTCCGTGATGAGCACAAGTCGATTTTTCAGTCCGGTAAAGGTCTGAACAAAGAAATCGTTATGGCCATCTCCAAAATGAAAGAAGAGCCACAATGGATGCTCGATTTCCGTTTGAAATCACTGGAGCAGTTTGAGAAAATGCCAATGCCTGAATGGGGCGGCGATCTGAGCGAACTGGATTTCAACGATATCCAGTACTATGTAAAACCGTCCGAAGGACAGGGTAAAACATGGGAAGAAGTACCAACGGAAATCAAGGAAACATTTGACAAACTCGGTATTCCTGAAGCAGAGCAAAAGTTCCTTGCTGGTGTATCGGCTCAGTATGAATCCGAGGTTGTTTATCACAACATGCAGAAAGATCTGGAAGATCAAGGCGTTATTTTCACAGATACCGATACTGCACTGCGTGAACATCCAGAGATTTTCAAAGAGTATTTTTCTACGATCATCCCACCAGCAGATAACAAATTCGCAGCACTGAACAGTGCAGTATGGTCAGGCGGTAGCTTTATCTATGTACCACCAGGCGTACAGTGTGAAATTCCGCTGCAAGCATACTTCCGTATTAACTCCGAGAACATGGGTCAGTTTGAACGTACACTGATCATCGCGGACGAAGGTAGTTTCGTACACTATGTAGAAGGCTGTACAGCGCCGATCTACAGCACGAACTCCTTGCATAGTGCGGTTGTTGAAATTCTTTGTAAAAAGGATGCACGTGTACGTTACACAACGATCCAGAACTGGGCACCAAACATCTACAACCTCGTTACTAAACGTGCGGTTGCAGAAGAAAATGCCAATATGGAATGGGTCGATGGTAACATCGGTTCCAAAATTACAATGAAATATCCAGCGGTTGTACTGAAAGGTCGCGGCGCGAAAGGTTCGGTACTGTCGATCGCTGTAGCAGGTAAAGGCCAGCTGCAAGATGCAGGTGCGAAAATGATTCACCTTGCACCAGACACGACGTCTACGATCGTATCCAAATCGATCAGTAAACACGGCGGTAAAGTAACGTATCGTGGTCTCGCTTCCTTCGGACGCAATTCCGATGGTGCGAAATCGAACATTAAGTGCGATACGCTCATTCTGGATAACGAGTCTACTTCTGATACAATCCCGTACAACGAGATCAAGAACGATAACATCACACTTGAGCACGAAGCAACGGTATCGAAAGTATCCGAAGACCAACTGTTCTACCTGATGAGCCGTGGTCTGAGCGAAGACGAAGCCACACAAATGATCGTTATGGGCTTTATCGAGCCATTTACAAAAGAACTGCCGATGGAATATGCGGTAGAAATGAACCGTCTCATTAAATTTGAGATGGAAGGTTCGATCGGTTAATTGATGAATCGAGATCAAGACCAACCAGATATTCTGGTTGGTCTTTTTTATATAAAGCAGGAGTCTTTTTTATATAAAGTAACTGTGCTTATATGAATGAAGTATGTAATTCTAATACAGTTAAGCTTGATCATCACTAATGAAAAGGATATATACGATGCCTATTAATTCATTTGATAATTACCCTATGAGCTGGAAACCAAGGATCGACCGAGCAAGCAAGCCGATCTACAAAGCGCTGGCGACACAGTTGGAACAGGACATTATGAACGGCCAACTGTTGCCGGGTACTAAATTACCGCCGCAGCGCGAGCTTGCTGATTATTTGGATTTGAATCTTAGTACGATTTCCAAAGCGTTCAAAGTCTGTGAATTGAAAGGACTGCTCAGTGCGGCTGTAGGGAGCGGTACATTTGTATCATATGATGCGTTATCGAATGCCTATTTACTAGATGATCAAAAGCCACGGCATGTGATCGAAATGGGTGCGACTTTACCAGATCACGCTTCCTATGAACCGCTTATGCAGCAATTGAAAAGTATGCTACATGACAGCGATTATGCGCGCTGGTTTGGATACGGTCGTTCAGGTGAGACATTGTGGCAAAAGGATGCGGCGGTGCAGCTTATGCGGCGTGGAGGCTTTGAAACGACGGTAGAGCATATTGTATTCGCCAATGGTGCACAAAATGCGATTGCCGCCACATTAGCTGCATTATGCAAACCAGGTGATCGCATCGGTGTAGATCAGCATACGTATCCAGGCGTGAAGACTGTTGCTTCACTGCTAAGTATACAGACAGTGCCGATCCGGTCAGAAGATGGTGTGATGAGTCCGGAGGCACTAGAATATGCATGCAAAAATGAAAATATTAACGGCATTTATGTCATTCCGGATTATCATAATCCGACAGCTTCATTTATGCCGATTGCGCTTCGCCGTCATATTGCTGATATCGCGATACAACATCATTTGTTTGTGATTGAGGACGCGTCGTATCATTTGCTAGATACACATCCGTTGCCTGCACTCGCTTCTTTTGCTCCTGAGCAGGTCATTCATATCGCTGGACTGTCCAAAGCACTGGCTCCCGGACTGCGACTTGCTTATGTGTCGGTGCCGACACGGTTTCGCGAAGCTTTATCCAAAGCATTGTACAACTTGAATGTGACCGTATCGCCGCTGCTGGCAGAGTTGGCTGCCCGTATTGTCGTTTCGCACCAGCTTGAGACATTAATTGATGGACATCGGCAACAGACGATATTGCGTAATGAAGTGGTAGACCGTTATCTAGCTGATTATCATTGTGCTGGAGCGCCCACGGGCATTTTTCGCTGGTTATTGTTACCGGAAGGAATTACCGGAGCGGATTTTGAACGTTTTGCTGCCGCACAAGGGGTGCAGATCTATGCGGCAGAACGGTTCGTAGTAGGCAATAGCACACCGGAGCGAGCAGTTCGTCTCGCTGTATGTGCACCTGAGACGTTGGAGCAACTGGAGCAGGGGCTTGTTATTTTAAAACGATTGTTAGATGAAATCAAGGATGGAACGATACCTGTTTTATAGGAGCAATTGGATCAAAAACAGACAGGAAACAGAATCATTGTCTATTTAATAAATTGTATGCCATACAATTATCGTATTGTATGGCTTTTTCTAACCATGCTATGATAATCCCATTCTGGATGAAAGTTTGATACTGGATTCTTCGTGAAAGTGGGTTAAGGAAAGTATGCAGCATACAAAACATAATGATTTATCAGAGGTGTCTTCTGCATGGCTGGAACGTTATCGTCATTCACCAGCCGAGCAAAAAGCTTTGTATAAACGTACATTGACCATAGTAAGCATTTCGCAGATTTTTGGCGGCGCGGGTCTGGCGGCAGGTGTAACAGTTGGGGCATTGCTGGCGCAGCAAATGCTAGGTACAGATGCTTATGCCGGTGTTCCTTCGGCATTGTTAACACTTGGATCAGCAGGAGCAGCATTATTAGTAGGTAGATTTTCGCAACGATATGGTCGCCGGATCGGACTCACAGTAGGGTTCTTGCTTGGTGGGTTGGGAGCAGTTGGAGTTATTCTGGCAGCTGTATGGAGCAATGTGTGGTTATTATTTGCCGCACTGCTATTGTATGGATCGGGAACAGCAACCAATTTGCAGGCTCGTTATGCAGGAACCGATCTAGCGAGTAGTAAGCAACGTGCTACAGCGGTTAGCACGGCAATGGTATTCACAACATTCGGTGCAGTCGCAGGGCCGAATCTGGTTAATGTTATGGGCAATGTTGCGCTCTTCTTCCATATGCCGGCGCTGACGGGTCCATTTATGCTGGCAGCGGTAGCTTATTTCATGGCAGGCATCGTATTGTTCGTGTTGCTGCGTCCTGATCCACTTGTTGTAGCAGAACGATTGAGAATGCTTCAACAAGCAGTAACAAACGTGGATTCGGCGCAATCTGTATCTGAGCAGTCTGGTGATAAAAAAGGAATTATCGCAGGAGCAGTAGTTATGGTACTTACACAGGTCGTGATGGTAGCGATTATGACGATGACGCCTGTACATATGCGCCACCACGGTCATGATCTGGGTGCGATTGGACTGGTGATTGGATTTCATATTGGAGCGATGTATTTGCCTTCTCTAGTGACAGGAATGCTGGTGGATCGATTGGGAAGAGCGGCAATGGCTATTGCATCTGGCATCACATTGCTGCTTGCCGGAATGATCGCTGCGCTGGCACCTGCGGATTCGATGATACTGCTGATTGTGGCACTTTGTTTGCTTGGGTTAGGGTGGAATCTGGGATTGATCAGCGGTACTGCATTGATCGTCGATTCAACGGAAGCATCGACACGGGCAAAAGTTCAAGGCTCAGTCGATGTGCTAATTGCACTGTCCGGTGCTGCTGGAGGCGCATTATCCGGCATGGTAGTGGCAGGTGCAAGCTATCCGATTTTATCGCTGGCAGGTGGTGGTGTATCGTTGCTGCTTATTCCGTTCGTGATCTGGTCACGTCGTAAAGGGCAGTCTGTTTGATAATATATCGATATGTATTGTGCTAAAGCGAGTAGTATCCATGTATGTAGTATGAATACATACTCATTAGTTAGACAATACAACGCTGTATGGCGGTAGCTGAACGAGGTATAACCGTACAAAATGATATGTGACAGTATAAAATAATGAGGTAGTATCTTTTTAATGGAAAATAAAGAGCGATTGTTCTATAAACTGTCCCCTTTGTAAAAGACACTTTGAAAAAAGACATCTTGTAGGGTACAGTTTACTACGGAGCAATCGCTCTTTTATCAGGGGTTGTACATCATGTATAAAGAGATCTCATCACAGACGTGTACATATTATATAAGTACGTACTTATACTTAACGATATGACTATGTCATCATGCTTAATTATAGGATGACGTACTCATACGTAACTATGTATGTTTACGAACGGTGCCGTGTATGCGTGCTCATCCGTATATTCTTATAAAAATAATAACGATACAGCTTGCTAGAAATAAAATTTTGTTGCAAATACAACATAATTTAAATACAATAGTGATATTCCATTTTAGTGTAAATGCAACAAAAAGGAGAATCTTCTATATGACGGAAATTTTACGTGAAATCGGTACGATTGCCAGAGCGCTTGATTCGATCAGCAATATTGAGTTCAAAGAATACGATTTAACCAAAGGCCAGTATTTGTACCTTGTACGCATATGCGAACAACCGGGTATCATTCAGGAAAAGGTAGCCGAGCTGCTGAAAGTAGATCGTACAACGGCAGCGCGGGCGATTCAGAAGCTGGAGTTACAGGGATTTATTGAAAAAAGAGATGATCCCCACAATAAGAAAATTAAGCGATTATTTGCGACAGCACAGGGGCAGGCTACGTATCCTGTGATCAAGCGCGAGAATGATCATTCGAACCATGTAGCACTGGAAGGTCTATCGAATACAGAAGCAGCACAATTGCTGCAATTGTTACAGCGTGTACGTGGCAATGTGGAGAAAGATTGGGAATGGGTGAAGAAGGGCAACCAGCGTGATTACTGATGCTCATAATAGCCAGTAGCTTATGTATTACGTGAGCTTACGTATGGCGGTGGCACATGTATTGCGGTGGCACATGTATTGCGGTGGCACATGTATTGCGGTGGCACATGTATTGCGGTGGCACATGTATTGCGGTGACACGTGTATTGCGGTGGCACGTGTATTGCAGTGGCACATGTATTGCGGTGGCACATGTATTGCGGTGGCACATGTATTGCGGTGGCACATGTATTGCAGTGGCACATGTATTGCGGTGGCACGTGTATTCCGGTGGCACATGTATTGCGGTGACACGTGTATTGCGGTGGCACATGTATTGCAGTGGCATATGTATGGCGGTGGCACGTGTATTGCAGTGGCACGTGTATTGCG
The DNA here is from genome assembly GCF_039822605.1 of Paenibacillus wenxiniae. Taxonomy (NCBI): domain Bacteria; kingdom Bacillati; phylum Bacillota; class Bacilli; order Caryophanales; family Paenibacillaceae; genus Paenibacillus; species Paenibacillus wenxiniae. The sequence continues at coordinate 648,153 of NZ_JBCGUH010000001.1, read as the reverse complement.
GTGACACGTGTATTGCGGTGGCATATGTATTGCAGTGGCATATGTATTGTAGTGACGCATATATTGCACTGGCTAAAGGAGTCCGAGTATGTATGTGTATGCCCACTTGTATAGAGGTGAGTCGTATAGACCGCTGTACAGGTTTGCCATGTTCCTCAATCTACTGTATTTGATAAAACAGGAATAGTAACGGGAGTGAACACAGAGATGAAAATTGAGCTTATAAGCTGCACATTAGAGCATGTGCATGCTTTACAGGACATAAGTCGCGAGACATTCCAGCATACATTTGGTAATCAAAATACGCCAGAAAATATGGCTGCTTATATGGAAAAGGCATTTCGGCTGGAGCAATTAAGCACAGAGCTAAGTCATCCAGAATCGCGCTTCTTTTTCGCTTATGTGGACGGCGAGCTTGCTGGCTATGTAAAGGTGAATACTGGAGCTGCGCAGACGGAGCAGATGGGCGCAGATGCATTGGAAGTAGAACGCATCTATGTACGACATGCTTATCAAGGACAGAAGATCGGCACGTATTTGCTAGAGCATGCATTGCATCTTGCCGCGACAGAGCAACGTAATCCTATATGGCTCGGTGTATGGGAACATAATCGCAAGGCGATCGCTTTTTATGAGAAAATGGGCTTTGTGCAAACTGCCGTCCATTCTTTCTATATGGGCGATGAGGAACAGTTTGATTGGATAATGAGCAAAACGTTGTAGCACTGTAGCATGAACCATGCAAAGTGCTACGAAACTGTGCATGCCGTTTATGCCGAATAGCTAATAGCGGAGTAAAGCTATCGGCTGTGTTTAATGCCGTATTCACATCGATCACTTTACCCGTTGTTAATCGCTGCTCCATAAACTGAAGCCGATGTTCTGCATCGGTTTTTTTGTATACGAAGGCATATATGGAGAGCTTAACAGACATGTGATCACCCTATACATCCGTAGATGGAAGAGAACGCATCGTATGATCAAATACATCATCTATCGTTAACTGACGTATACTTCCTCCCCTCAATGCCTATAACAACTGACACCTATAAATAATAACCTTATTTATACAAAATATGTAGTATGATGAATAGGACTGGTTTCAGAATGATCCGTCTTCTATACTTACAAACATCATGATCCGGTACATTGTCAAGCTGGGGGAATATAATGAAACCATTTTCGCAGAGAAACAAAATGTTTGAGCGCTGTTGTCTGAGCATGCTCTGTATCCTGCTTACTTTCGGATGGGTACATCCAACGTATGCAGCACCACCTGCTGTACCTACTGTAACGACAGGTGCGGAAACGATTACGATTAGCAACTACGTGTCTGGAGCTACATTGAAGGTGTATAAAGCAGAGGGAGGTAGTCCGGTATGGCAGGAAGCAAATGTGACAACGGCTACGAAAACGGTCAGTTTGTTGCCATACGCTAATTCGTACTATGTGACGCAAACAGTCGGTGGTGAAGAAAGTACGAATACGCCTTTTTTCAATACAAGCCTCCGCACACCGGTCGCGACTGCCGGTATTCGTTCTATTGATGTTACCAATATATCGGGCAATACCACACTAGAGTTACATCGCGTTTCCAATGGATCGCTAGTTTCTACGACGGTGTCCAATCAAGGTGGCGGCGTCTATCGTTTTGAGAACGTAGTTCCTGACAGCAGCTTGTATTATGTAGTCCAGAGTTATAACGGTCAGACGAGTACTAACACGCCATTTTTAACTTCAAAGCTGAACATACCGACTGCGACAGGTGGAGTAGAATATGTCGATGTGACCCATGTAGATACTGATATTGGTGCTACACTGGCATTGTACAAGAGCGATGGTACACTCGCCTCCAATTCCTCTACCAATCAAGGAAACGGAACGTATCGTTTTTTAAACGTTGCGGCTGGATCTGGCTACTATGTTACGCAGACGTTAAATGGTGTACAGGCAAGCTCCAATTCAATCAATGTTACGCTGGATCAGCCCGTTGCTCCGATCATCGTAGCTGCGAACGAATCATTGAATGTAAGTCAGATTGTGGTAGGCGCTACACTCAAGTTGTACACAACAACAGGTACACTGGTGCAAACGTATCCGACGGTATCCAGTACGACCTACACGATGGAAAATGTACTACCCAATACGATTGGCTATTATGTAACTCAGACGGTCAATAGTAAAGAAAGCATTAACTCTAACTTTGCCAATCCTACCTTGCATATTCCAACAGCTACCGCAGGCATTGGTTATATTGATGTGACGAATGTAACAACTGGAGCGACGTTGAATTTGTACGATGCTTCTAACGGTCAACCTCTAGCTGTCACAGCGGTGAATCGTGGCAATGGCACGTATCGGTTTGACAATGTGGTGCCTCGCAGTGGCTATTACTATGTGACGCAATCACTGGGAGGACGAGAAAGCCTGAATACGCCGTTTATTAACAGCATGCTGCCTACGCCTGTGCTGGCTGGCGGTGTCGGTTATGTAGAAGTAAGCAATACGTATGCAGGGGCAACCATCACGTTATATAACGGAGGGACTCCAATTTCTACAACGCCAGAATCGCTCGGTAATGGACTGTATCGCTTTAATAATCTGGATACAGGCACACCTTATTATGCCGTGCTATCGATCAATGGGGTGCTGAGTCCGGCTTCCAATATCGCACGGGTACAAAAGCAAGTGCCGCCTGCGCCTATTGTGGCAGGTATGGGTGAATCCATTCAGGTTAGCCAATACATTTCGGGAGCTACGTTGACGCTGTATCGTTCGGACGGCAAAGTAATCCAGACTTTTCCGAATGTAACAGGTTCGGTTTATACATTGGAAAATGTATTGCCAGATCAAGCGTATTATTATATCACTCAGACGGTCAATGGTAATGAAAGTTTAAACTCCGTCTTCGTCAATTCTATTCTGCGCACGCCGATTGTAGTGGCAGGTGTTGAATTCATTGACGTAAGTAATGTATCATCTCAGGCACAGTTAAAGCTGTACGATGCCGCCAGCAACACAGTGACTTCGGCCACGTACACGATGCTGGACAATGGAACGTATCGTTTTAACAATGTTGTACCGCGTACTGGATTTTATTATGTTACCCAGTCGGTGTACGGCACGGAAAGTGTGAACTCCGTTTTCGTTAATCCGATTTTGCGTACACCAACGGCTGTAGGTGGACGTGAATTGCTGAATGTGGGCAATGTGTATCCTGGGGCGACATTAAAGTTGTTCCGCAGTGGGGACACACAGCCATTAGCGCTGGAGCCAACCAGCATCGGTGATGGACAATATCGCTTTAACGGCATTTCGTCCAAAGGCAACTATTATATCGTTCAATATGTGAACGATGTAGCCAGTCCTCGCTCGAATACCGTTGCTGTCACTGTAAAAGATAAGGATAAAGACAACTCATCTGGCAATCGTAACAGTAGTGGGACTACGCCAATCCAGCCTACACCTCCGATGCCACCCGGTTCAGATACAGCGCCGATCAGTGTGGATGTACTGGTGAATGGACAGGTGCAAAAAGCAGGAACGCTAACGCAAAGCAGGCAAGGAGAGCGTAAAGTACAGACGATTGTTGTGAATCCGCAACTCGTTCGCAACGTGCTTGCTGCTGCTAGTAAAGGTGCGACCGTGACGGTTCCGTTTACGACTATAGGCGATGCTGATATGCTGCTCAGTCAATGGAGTGGTGAGCTGATCCAGGAGATGAAAGAGCAGGAAGCCAAGCTTGTGCTCGATACACCGCTCGGTATGTACACATTGCCAGCAGCACAGCTTCCGTTAACTGGAGCTGGAGCGAATTTGTCAGCGACAGAGCTTGCGAATACACAGTTTGAGATTTCGATTGTGAAGGCAACGGCAGCAGAGATTGCCACAATTCGTACTATAGCTGCACAAAACAATCTCACCGTGCTACAACCTCCAGTCAGCTTTGAAGTCGCCAAAGTGACTAATGGCAATCGTACAGCTGTGAATCGTTTTAGCCAGTATGTAGAGCGCCTGATTCCTTTGCAATCCGGTACGGATAGCAGTGGAATTATTACAGGTGTCGTATGGAGCGAGAATGAACTCATTCAAGTTCCTACTCGTATGACAGACGCAAATAATCAAACATATGCGGTCATTTCCAGTTTGACGAACAGTACGTATGCGCTGGTGAAGCATACTACATCGTTACAGGACTTGAATGGCAACTGGGCAGCAACGTCCATTCAACATATGGCTGATCGCTTTGTGATTGAAGGCACAGGCAATGGTCAATTTGAGCCGTCGCGTTCGATCACACGCGCTGAATTTGCTTCCATTTTGACAAAAGGTCTTGGATTGAAGCCGGTTGAAGCTAGCTCGTCATTCCGTGATGTCGCTTCATCGGCATGGTATGAAGGTGCGGTATCAACGGCAGCACAGTATCAATTGATTACGGGCTTTGCGGATGGTTCATTCCGTCCACAGCAGCAAATTACACGTGCTGAAGCGATGGTGATGCTGTCACGCGCTATGCAGCTAACCGGACTGCAAAAGCAAAATAGCAGCAGCTCAGCGTCCACCCTGCAATCATTTACCGATGCAGGCACAGTGCCAGTATGGGCACGTAGTGCAGCCGTGGCAACGATTGATGCTGGATTGTTTAATGGACAAAACGGTAAGCAGCTGGCGCCGCAGAAGTCAGTCACACGTGCTGAAGTGGCAACGTTGGTAGAACGTTTATTGCGTCAATCCGGTCTGATTTGAGCTTAGCTACACGATAAGCAATGGCGATAATCATGAATGGCGATGTAGGTGGATCATGATTCATTGTCTCGTACAGGAGACTGCACGATAGCGTTCGCGCGAATGAATAGAAGTTGTACATCATTGCTTGGTATGGCTGCCCCCATGTAAAAGTGTTCTCGACACTCGCATAGGGGCAGTCTTTTTGTTAAGATCATGTATAGACGGAGTGTGTACTATAAACTATCTTGCAACTTTTAAAAAAAGAACGATCATGGATGGAATGGAGAAGTCATTTACGGTTGGTAATAGAAAAGTCACTTACGGTTGACGAGTAGAAGCGATCAACGTTAACCTGTATAAAGGGCATATTATCCGCTCGTTTCAGTTGATGATCGACGTATACTGGTTTAGATACAGATACAGATACAGATACAGATACAGATACAGGTATACCTACACCTACGTCCATGTATATAGCTATACATTCAAATGCAAAGTTGCTTATTCTCCCCATTCTAAATTTATTGTAGCAAGGTGGTACGGCATTCATTGAAAACAAGAAGTGAACGACTGAGATCAGGTAACCGAAAACAGAACTCAAGTCCAAAAAAGAAGCGACGATACATAATTGCATTATGGGCAGTGTTGCTTGTCGTTGTACTGGCAGGCAGTTATATCGGCTATATGAGCATAACCGCTGCTCCGTCCCGTGCAGTGAACGAACAAGCGGCTGGTACAGCCAGCAACAAAGGCAGTGCTATAGCCGATGAAACGGCTGCAACGAAGCCTGCTCCGGTCATTGATGAACATTATGATCTCGTTCTGATCGGCAGTGAGATTGAAGGCGTATTGATGGCAAAAGCTGCACATGATGAAGGACAGAAGGTACTCATCATTGATCCACGTGAGAAGCCAGGCGGTCAACTGCTTCAGGGGCAGATGCTGGTGCTGGACGAGCCGAATAATAACAAGAAGATTAGCCTCGTTCAGGGTGAAATGAAAAAGTTATATAACGCCTACAATGGCGGCGAAATCCGCAAGGAACAAGATTTCGTTCGATACTATAACGGACTGGTGGAAGGCATTCCATTGAAAAGTGGCATCAAGCTTACGCATATCCAGCAGGATGAGCAGGGCAGTATGCACAAGATCGATAGCATAACCTACACTGAGCAAGATGGAACAACGCATACGGTAGCAGCACGTTATTTTGTAGAAAATACCGATTATGCAGCTTTAACATCAAAGCTCGATGCCCAAAGAATTCCCGGCGTCGAATCGATCTTTAGCGGCAACGCCAGCAAGCCTGAATACATGGCGGCTACGTACATGCTTCGCTTTAAGCATGTGGACTGGCTCGCTTTACACAGTGCGACATTGCTCGATTATCCCTTAACCCGTCTCGAAGCCAAGTACGGCACCAATACGTATGTTGATTATGACTTTGGCACCGGTTTTAATAAAATTACGGATAACTTTCATATTGCCGATCCGCAGCTCAAGCTACGCGGCATCAATTCAACGTATCAAAAGGATGGTGAGGTTATCATCAATGCGCTTCTAATCTATGATGTAGACCCATCCAATCCTGAATCGGTTCGTAAGGCGATTGCTAAAGGGAAGGCGGAAGCACCGCATGTGCTGGAATTTTTGCGTGAACATATTCCTGGCTACAAGCATGCGGAGCTGAATGGCTTCCCTGATTATTTATACATTCGCGATTACAATCGTTATGAAACAGATTATGTACTGCAAGCAGACGACTTGATGAGCAGCAAAATGTTCTGGGACAATGTGAGCATCGGTGGTTATCCACTGGATGTGCAGGGTACACGTGAAGTACCGACTGGCAAAGGCTATGGTAAGCCTGACGCATACGGCATTCCACTGCGTTCCTTTGAGTTGAAAGACTATGATAATGTGCTTGTCGCTGGTAAAAATATCGGTGCTTCGATTAAGGCTTATGGTAGCGCACGCATTACACCAACAACGGCGCTGGCAGCACAGACGATCGGGATTATTCTCGGGCGAGAGGGCAAAGAGAAAAAGCTGCGCGATTTGACAAAAGAGGATTTTGTGCATATTCATAATTATTTACGTCAGGAGTATCGCATCTCCTTGAAGTAGCACGATTGTACGATACAATTGATGCGCTCGTATAAAGAAGAGTTGTACCTATCTGTGTGAGCCTTTGCTCGATCATGCTTATACATGATTTTTTGACTTATGAGGCTGTAAAATGAAAACACCCGCTGTCCTATAAAAGGAGAGCGGGTGTTCTGTTGTTGGTACAAGCTAATGTGTATCCTTTATACAATTAGACCCTTCAGCATATGGCTACTTCTGTTCTCCTATAATGATGTCATTCAGCATCGTTTATTGGCACGTATGCAGCATCGTTGATCGATGCACATACAACCGATAAAGTGGAAGTGTTCTGATCGCTTAGCGAGCTTACAGGAAAATATCTTCAATCTCCAATTCCGTCTCTATGGCTAGGTCTTTAAAGCCCTGGTTGGTCTCGATCAACGGACGGAAATAATCGGACGGATTGGTCATAATAATTTTCCCGGTTTCCCCGGAGTTCAGTTTTACATGTTTGCCAATCATATTCGGTAACATATGGCGGATGAACGTCTGTGTTGATTCAGGATGCAGTTGTCCAAAACTCATACGGTGTAGTTCCTTTAATACTTTAAGTAGTTCTTGCTTCGATTGATACACACGATTAGTCGTCATGGCGCTATAAATATCCGCAACAGCCACAATACGTGAGTACGGATGAATATCATCCAGTTTGAGTTGATTGGGGTACCCTTTACCATCAGCACGTTCATGATGCTGTAAAGCAACGAGTGCGCTTAATTCGTCTCCGGTCGATTTCATAATCAGATCATGTCCGAAAATCGTATGTTTTTTCATCCATTCAAATTCATCGGCTGTCAGTTTGCCAGGCTTATTCAAAATATCGGATGGCACCTGTGCTTTGCCCACATCATGCAGATAGCCTGCTCGTCCAGCCAAATACGCTTCCTGTTCTGTATAGCCTAGCCATACTGCTAGATAGTAAGATAGCATACCAACCTGTAGGGAATGGGTATACGTATAATTGTTCGTATCGTTAAGCACGAATAGCACGGAAACAACATCTTTTTGGGTATGAAGCTCTTCCATGAGCGGCTCCAGCATATCATCAACCTGGCTTCCATCAAATTCTCCGCGTGCTGCTGCACTCAGAAAAAGAGTCTCAAACCCCTCCAGAGCAGTATCAAATTGAACCTTAGCCTGCTCAAGCGTATGAGGAGTGACAGTGACAGTAGCAACTACAGGTGCATTTTCGATGGTCACATAGTCCACACCAAGCTGAAGCAATTTACTGATGTCACTGGAATGGAGAGTATGGCCCTTTTGCATAATGTGAATGCCGAATGAGTTAAATGTGTCGCTTGATAATGTATCTCCCGGCTTTAAATCGGTCACATGTACTCTCAATGCGGGGCACCTCCGTAAATGAATAATACGTTTATCATATCAAGAAAAAAAATCGATCACAATCAAAAGATAGTCATCCTATTAAGACTTGGGTGCTACCGGATTCCAGGGACCGGTCTGTACACCTTTCCACTCTGATCCGTCCGCCCACATTTCTTTTTTCCAGATCGGAACAGTTTCTTTTAACCGCTCAATGGCAAAACGACTCGCTTCATACGCATCATTGCGATGAGCAGAGGAGACGGCAATGATGACGCTCGTTTCGGCAATGCCAACAGCACCGATACGATGGCTGATGGCGCAGCGACTTCCTGGCCATTGTTCAGCTATGCGTTGCCCGATCTTTTGCAGCTCTGACAATGCCATCGGCACATACGCTTCATATTCCAGATAGGTCGTTTGCATATCTCCGGTCATTTCTCGGGTTGTACCGATAAAGGCGATCGTTGCCCCATGATTGTTATCGCTAACTTTAGCAATAACTTCTTCGGCAGATAGCGGTGACGTAGTAATGACAAAGAGTCCGTCCTCGGTCTGCGTACCTGTTTCATCTGCTCCAGAGCCACCGGATACCGGAGGAATAAGAGCAATCTCATCTTCTGGGTTAATATTAATATCGACAGAAGCATATTGTTGATTAACAGCGGCGAACGATTGTGCAATCGCCTGAGCTGCATCCGGGTATTGCGCTGCGAGCGTAGCTTTGAGATCCGCCACTGTGCACTGTCCGTCGTCTCCATCTGTAGCAGCAGTGATGCTCAGCGTGACCTCCGGTTGCCCGATCCGTTCGGCAAGCCCGGCGAACAATTTAATGGTATACTGCATAAAAGTAACGACCTCCAAACGATAGATTTATCACATGTTATATTATCACATTCCCGCGTTAGTGATGTGAAAAGAAATACAATAACCGGAAGGAGTAGCCCGATGAGCACAGATCAAACAACATCTAATGATACTATTACCCTACTTCATACGAATGATATTCATAGCCATTTTGAAAATATGGGCATCCTGGCGGCGATTGCAGGGGATTACCGGAAACGCTATGGACGTGAACATGTCGTTCTGCTTGATATTGGCGATCATATGGATCGTATGGCACCGGAAACTGAAGGCTCAGAAGGAGCAGCCAATGTCGATATTTTAAACTTGAACGAATATGATGCGATTACTATCGGTAATAATGAAGGACTTACGTATACGTCTGCTATTTTGAATCAAACGTATGCTAGTATTTTGTGTCCGATCGTATGCTCTAATGTGACGGAACATGCGACCGGTCAGCCTCCGGTATGGATGCAAACTCATCAAATCATTGAAAAAGGCGGCTGGCGGATTGGTCTTGTCGGTGCAACAGCGCCTTATGGTGATTTTTACGAATTGCTTGGCTGGGATGTGGACGAGCCTGGACGCTGTCTGGCACCGCTCGTGCAAGAGCTACGCGGTCAGGTCGATCTATTAGTGCTGCTCTCGCATCTAGGATTGGCTACCGATCAGCGGCTCGCAGAAGAGTTGCCAGAGCTGGATGTAATCTTAGGCGGACATAGCCATCATGTGCTGGAACGTCCATTATGGATCGGTGAAACGGTCATCGGAGCAGCTGGCAAATTCGGACATTATATGGGACAGATGTGCTGGCAAAAATCAGCGGATGGCGGGCGACCGAAGCTACTGGATGCAGGGTTGATTCCGACAGGTGATGAGAACATGCCGCGTGATGCAGTGATCGAGTCTGCCATTGCTCTCCATCGTGAACGCGCTGCTGAGCGAATGAGTCGCACCGTTGCAATTCTGAAACAACCGCTGACGATTGATTATGAGCATGAATCACCACTGGGTAATCTGCTTGCGCAGGCAGTTCGTCGTTATACTGGAACCGAACTATCGATCGTCAATGCTGGACAATGGCTTGGACCGCTACCCAAAGGAGAGATTAGTGAAGCGCTACTTCATCGCCTCTGTCCATCGCCGATCAATCCAAGTCAGACGTTACTGAAGGGACGCAGCATTCGTCTGGCGTTAGAGCAGTCGCTGCTACCTGAATTTACCAGCCGCGCCATTATGGGCTTTGGCTTTCGTGGTAAGGTGCTTGGTTGTCTGTGTGTGGACGGTTTAACGATCCAGTATGATCCGAATCGTCCACCGTATGAACGTATTGTATCGATAACGACGAGTGCTGGCGAGCCGCTGGAGGATGAGCGTGAATACAATGTAGGAACGCTTGATATGTTTACGTTTCGTATCGGCTATGAGTCGCTTAGTGAAAGCACCAGCGTCTCGTATATGCTGTCCGAGTTTATCCGTGATTTGCTGCGGACAGAGCTGCAAACGCCGGGTGCGACCGATGTCTCTGCCGAACCTCGCTGGTTTATGTTATGATAAATAGGACCTTGTACCAACAATTGCATAATTGATGTGCCTGACACTCGTTATGAACGGACCGGTTTGGGGTTAATACATGAAATAAGGTGAAAAACAAATGACAGTAATACACAGAAGTGGGTTGCCACTCAAGGAGCTTTCCCCGACTAATGATCCGTGGGACCCGTTGCAATCCCTTCGCCAGTATGGAAAGCATACACTCACAAGTGTTGAGATGACGGTAACTAATCTGTGCAATATGCGTTGTGAGCATTGTGCAGTTGGCGATTCGCTCGTGATGCGTGAGCCGGATATGATCCCATTGCCGCTGATGCTGAAACGTTTGGATGAGGTAGAAAATCTGAAGACGATCAGTATTACCGGTGGTGAACCGACTTTTCGTAAAAAGACGGTGGAAGAAACGATTATTCCATTGCTTCGTTATGCGCGTGAGCGCGGGGTACGTTCGCAGATTAATTCTAATCTAACGCTGGATATAGGTCGTTATGAACCGATGCTGCCCTATCTCGATGTGATGCATATCTCTTTTAACTATACATCGCCTGATGACTTCCATGAGGTTGGCTTTGCGAATAGTGGACATCCTGTCCCACGCGAAGCAGCTGTACGGATGTACGACACCATGATGGAGAACGCACGCAAGTTGAGCGATGCCGGCATGTTCATTTCGGCAGAGTCGATGATTAACTACCGTACCCATCGCAAATTGCCAGAGATTCATCGTCTTATTCGTGAAATGGGCTGTCAGCGTCATGAAGTGCATCCGATGTATGCAGCTGATTTTGCGGCAAGTTTGCCTGTATTGAGTCTGGATGATTTCCGCGCAGCGATTCATGATTTGCTGGATCATCGTGATCCGCAATTATGGATGCTGTTTGGCACATTGCCATTTTTTAGCTGTAATCCGGACAAAGCGGATCGCGATCTAGTAGCACGTCTGCGGAATGAACCGAATGTAACGGTACGGAATGATCCAGACGGTCGTAATCGGGTCAATGTGAACATGTTTACCGGCGATGTATTTGTAACCGACTTTGCCGCCATTCCTGCGTTTGGTAACATTCATGAGCATAAGCTGGACGATATTTTTGGGGAATGGAGCAACAATCATCCGCTGAATCAGCAGGTGAACTGCCATTGTGATGCAGCAGCTTGCTGCGGTCCGAATTTGCTCGTTGCGGATATGTACTACAAAGGAACCGACTTCAAATCACGCAGAGCGATACTGTAAAAGCCGCACATCTAGCGGGCGTCGGTACGCCATGTATGGCTCCGGCGGTGATTTGCGGCTGCTGTACCATATATCCGAGAAATGGGGCGTTCTGGTTGGAGCATGAGTTTGAGCTAGGTCATTTAATACTCAATTTGGCTCTTGTATTTATACTTGTATTTTTAAATGGATTTTTTGTGGCGGCGGAGTTTTCACTGGTGAAAGTGCGTCATTCCCGGCTCACCGAACTGCAAAGTGAAGGTAATCGACTGGCTGGTTATGCGCTTAAAGTGAACAGCAAGCTGGATGCGTATTTATCGGCAACCCAGTTCGGCATTACGCTGGCCTCGCTTGGACTCGGTTGGGTCGGTGAGCCAGCCATATCCGAACTGCTGGTCGAGCCGTTGATGTATAAGATGGGCTTTACCGACAGCACGGTAATTGCTACCATCTCGGTCATTATCGGATTTGCAGTCATTACGTTTTTGCATATTGTGCTTGGTGAGCTGGCGCCGAAGTCGTTAGCGATCCAGCGGACAGATGGCGTATCGCTTGCGCTGTCCGGGCCACTATTATTCTTTTACCGTGTCTTCTTCCCATTCATCTGGTTACTCAATGCGGCTGCCAATGCGGTGCTGCGTGTCGTTGGTATTGAGCCAGCGAGTGAAGCAGATGGTGCGCACTCTGAGGAAGAAATTCGCATTCTGATGAATCAGAGTGCCAAGAGCGGCATTATGGATGAAGGCGAGATCGAGCTAGTTAACAATATTTTTGAATTTTCCGATCTGCTTGCCCGTGAGGTGATGTTGCCACGGACAGATATGAACTGTCTGTATACGAATCTATCCAAAGAGGAAAATCTAGCGATCATTCAGGAAACGAAACATTCGCGTTATCCGGTTGCGGTAGAGGATAAGGATCGTATTATCGGCTTCATACATATTACCGATGTGCTGCTCTCGCAGGTGAATCAGCCATATGATCTGGCTGCACTGGCAAGACCGATTTTGAATGTACCGGAATCGATGGAGATCAGTCATGTGTTACAGCTGATGCAGAAAAATCATGCCCAGATGACACTCGTTGTCGATGAGTACGGCGGTACAGCCGGTTTGCTGACAGCGGAGGAAATTTTGGAGGAGATTGTCGGTGAGCTGTATGATGAGTTCGAAGATGAGCGTCCAGACGTAGAGCGAATTGGGGATATGATCTCAGTCGACGGCCGGATGCTGATTGAGGATGTGAATGAGCTTTCCGGCGTTGAGATCGACGATGATGAAGTCGATTCGATCGGTGGCTGGATGTTTAAAGAGCTAGAAGGCGTACCGGAAAACGGCAAAACCGTTGAGGTGGAAGGTGTCATATTCGAGGTCGCTGAGTCGGAACGACTTCGCATTATGCGTGTCAATATTCACCCAGTGCCTGAACCTAAAGAAGAGGTAGAAGGCGAAGAGAAGGATGAAGCGAATCCTTCATAAATAAACTACGCGTCGCTCATAACAAAGCTACGTGATTGATTCTGAACATGAAAATGTGTTCATGCTGGAATAAAACGATATGCAGGTGCGGTGCTGTTGCCGCACCTGTCTTATTTTCCAATGAGCAGATCGAAGATAATCTGGATACATTGCTGAATTATGTGCAAAATTCCTATTTCACTGACAAGCTGTATGAATCGATTTTACACTACATATAAGCGATCAAATCTATAAATGATTAGGCGCTTAAACCCACGAACGCATAAACCCATAAACGATGTACTGAACTTTTACTAGCGAAAAGGAGTCGATCCTATGCAACAACAACCATTCCTGCACAAGCCGCAAGCGATGATGTTTGATATGGACGGAACGTTATTTGAGACGGAGACGGTCTTACTGCCAGCCTACCACCGCACATTTCAACAGCTGCGCAGCGAAGGATTGTATGAAGGGGAGACACCGCCAGAAGAAATCATTTTAAGCTCGCTCGGTATGCTGTTAGAGGACATCTGGGCACGCGTCATGCCCGGTGCGAGCCGTCAAACGATCGATCGGGCGAATGAGCTATTGCTCCAGCTTCAGCTCCAGTTAATGGAGGAAGGCATTTCGCGTTTGTACCCACATGTGGAAGAGACGCTGGAATCGCTGCACGCACAAGGGGTGCGCTTGTTTATCGCAAGTAATGGTTTAGAAGGTTATGTTAAAGGTGTGACTCGTGTACATCATCTGGATCGACTGCTCGAAGGCGTGTACAGCGCAGGTGAATATGAGACGGAAACGAAAACCGAACTTGTCCGTTTATTAATGCAGCAACATGGGCTGCAAAGCGCCTGGATGGTAGGCGATCGTTCCTCCGATGTCGAAGCAGGCAAAGGGAACGGACAAACGGTGATCGGGTGCCGCTACGCGGATTTCGGTGATGCGGGCGAGCTGGCTGGAGCGGATGTTGTGATCCAATCGTTTGAGCAGTTGCTGGATGTGTTTAATAAAGCGAAGTAGGTGCACCTGTTTTACTTCTAAACGTAAATCAGTTAACCTGTATAGGATGTGTTTGAGCCTGTGCTGTCTGATGCATGAAGACAGGCTTTAAGCATAAAATAACGAACATCTGTATCCATGTGATGATATGGTTGTATCGGAAAGTGGGGCTTATAATGACAAACATTTATGACAAAGCAAATGAGCTGTCCAGCGCGATTCGTAATAGCAAGGAGGTTACGGATATCACGGCGGCGATGCAACTGATCGAAGCAGATCCAGAAAGCAAGCGGATGCTGGATGATTTCCGTGCGCGTCAGATCGAAGTGCAACAACGCATGATGTCTGGTGATATGCCTAATCCAGAAGAGATGGAGCAAATGGAGAAGCTGTTTGAAGTGCTGAACCTGAACCTCAACATCCGTCGTCTGTTTGATGCTGAGCAGCGCCTGAGCACCATTATTGAAGATATTAACAAAATTATCACAGATAGCCTGAGCCATCTGTATGGTGGTCCTGAGCAATAATCTGTTGCACTCCTGAACGTACATGAAAGTATAACAGTGGCTTGCCGAGCGGCTATAGGGAAGAGAACAGTGGCTTTATTGGATCGATATCGCCCTTTCTGCTTCGCTCATCAATCGCTCCATTCCATAGTAACTACAATCAAAGGAACGCATTTCACCCTTGCATAAGGTGAGATTGCGTTCCTTTTTTATGCTATAATGAAAAAATAGTAATACAGCTACGGAAAGGTGGTGCTACAGTTGCAGGAACATGATGAATCCATTACAAAGCATGAGCAGCTTTTGCAGCATATTGAGAAGTTGAAAATTGGTTCTAAAATTTCTGTCCGTAAACTGGCACGCCAGATGGGCGTGAGTGAAGGTACAGCCTATCGCGCCGTGAAGGAAGCCGAAAATATGGGAATTGTCGTTACTCGCGAACGCATCGGTACCGTTCGGATCGAAAAGCGACCGCGTGGCGCTTCAGATCAGCTTACGTTTGCCGATGTGGTCGATATTATCGATGGTAAGGTGCTTGGTGGTAGCAGTGGTCTGGATAAAACACTCGTGAAATATGCGATCGGTGCGATGAAGTTGGATGCGATGATGCGTTATGTTGAAGCAGGCAGTCTGCTTATTGTCGGTAACCGTGAAGATGCGCATCAACTAGCACTGGAACATGGCGCGGCTGTACTCATCACGGGTGGATTTAGCACCAGTCCTGAGGTGAAAGCGCAGGCCGATGTACGCGGACTGCCGATCATTTTATCAAGGCATGATACATTCACGGTTGCGTCTATGATTAACCGCGCCTTATTCGATCGGATGATTAAAAAGAAAATTATGCTCGTGGAAGACATTATCGCCGGTAAGCCGAAGCCAGGTGTACTCAAAGCATCCAGTACCGCAGACGACTTTTACGATATGGCAGAGCGAACCGGGTATCAACGTCTTGCCGTCGTTGATGAATGGAACCGGATCATCGGCATTATCGGGCGGAAGGAAATGGAGCAGCTTCCACCGGGTCAACCGATTGAAAAGGTACTCGTCCGGCGTCCGATTACGGCGACCTTACAAACGTCGCTCGCTTCTGCCGCACAGACGATGATGTGGGAAGGAATCGACTTTTTGCCGATTGTTGATCGTAATCGTAAACTGATCGGCACCATTACAAGGCGCGAAGTATTGCAGGCGATGCGAGATGCACAGCAGGAGCCAAGTGCAGGTACGATGGAGACGTTTGATTACTTGATCTGGAACGGTTTTGCGGAAGAGCGGGATGAGGAAGGAACGATCTTTTTCCACGGATTTATTACGCCGCAGATGGCGACTCAGCTCGGTAACATTTCCGAAGGTATTCTCATTTCGGTTATGATCCAGGCAGCAGTGCGTACAGCACGTCTGCTCACCGGCAATGATTATGTGCTCGATAATATGTCCACGTACTTCCTGCGTCCTGTACAAATTGAGGATGCGATTACTGTTCGCCCAACGGTATTGGAAGCAAGCCGTCGTACATACAAGCTGGAAATTGAGATTGTGTACGACAATGCGCCTGTCTCAAAAGCGATTTTAACGCTACAATCGATCGATCACGGTTGAACGATGTAAGAAGATGCAAGAAGGTTAGATAAAGGGATAACGTAGTGATATTTCATCGTTAGCACGAATGAATAAGATTTTATAAAGGTAAACGCCAAAAAGGATCACCTCAAGCTGAGGTCATCCTTTTTTTTGACGAATATGTGACGAATGTAAATGATGTTTGTTTATTGGCAAGTGAGCGACTTTTATTAGCAAATGAGCGACTGGCTAACTAGCATGCAGCGTAGAAGCACGGATGCCACCGTACTAGCGTTCAGCTCGATAAGTGCAAGACAGCTTTAGCTCATAGTTCAACATAATCGATAGCGGTGTAGATCGTTTACACCTTGAAGCGTTCCACCATCGTTTTTAGTTCATTCGCTACACTGGATAAAATCGCGGAGGAAGCCGAGATTTCCTGCATCGTTGCAAGCTGCTCTTCCGTAGCTGCCGACACGGATTCAATCTCGCCTACAGCTTCGCTTGTAATACCGGACATATGATTCACCGATTCGATCACCTGTGCTGTACCTTGAGAGAGCGTGGAGGAAGCCTCGGACACATCTTCAATGCTCGTTACAACTTCATCCACATAGCTGCGGATAAGCTGGAAGGAAGCGCCTGCGGTTTGTACAGCTTGAATACTGTGAACAACTTCATTCGAGCCGGAATTGGTTTTGTTCACAACCATTTCGATCTCCGCTTGAATGCGATCGATTAATGAGCTGATCTGACTTGCAGATGAAGAAGCTTCGTCTGCGAGATTGCGAATTTCCTTCGCGACGACACTGAAACCTTTACCATGCTCGCCAGCGCGAGCGGCTTCGATACCGGCATTCAGAGAGAGCAGATTCGTTTGCTTGGCGATCTGTGCGATAGCTACGACAATTTCACCGATGGTCTGAGAATGTTCACTCAAACTGCCGACCGAACCGGATAATTCACCAAAAATGGTTTGCAGCTTATTAATTTCGCGACTGGCGGATTGTAGCGCTTCATCGCCTTCATTAACTTTAGTCGAAGTGAGCGACGCTGTAGCAGCTACCTGCTGAGCACTGCTCGCAATATGCCCGATACCGTCTGCCATCTGATATACCGTTGCCGATGTCTGTCCGACCTGCTGGGATTGACGTTCAGACCCGGTCGCGACCTGCTGAATCGATTCGGCGATATGCTGCGAGGCTTCAGATGTCTCGTTGGCGCTAGAATTTAGTTGCTCAGAGGACGAAGCCAGATGCAGTGATGTATCTTTCAAATGAGCGACAATTTGACGCAGATTGGTCGTCATCTGAGCTAAAGCATTGGATAGTGCACCGACTTCATGTTTGGCTTTAATATCCCAAGTCGTCGTCAGATCACCCTGAGCGACAGCTTCCGTTACTTTTACTAGTTGCAGCAATGGACGCGTAATTCGGCTGGAGAACATATAGCCCGCCGTGATTGCAGCAATAAGCGAGACGACCATAATAATAATACTGCTATATAGCAGCTTGAAGTAATCCTGCATCATAACGTTGTACGATTGCTCGCTAAAAACAGTCCAGCCTGTAGCTGGATCATACACGTAAGAAATCAGCTTTTTCGCATTACCATCTCCGGATTCCAGCGTGCCCTGGTTACCGGCGGAGCCTTGTTGAAAAGCAGCCGTTGTATGGATATCCGCATCCAATTGTTTGGAATCAGGATGCGCCAAAATAATACCAGCACGGTCTGCGATATAGGCTGTTTGTCCATTGGTAGAAAACTGTTTTGCATAATCACTCATCGTATCGAGTGGTAACGAGCACTGCACAAGTCCGCTCAGTTTATTATTATTGTCAAAGATCGGGTAAACGATATTTATAATCTTTTTTCCACTTGATTTACTGACGATCACATTAGAGATGACAGGCTTTTGAGTGGACACTAGCTGTTTAAAATAATCGCGATCACTCACATTGTCCAGCTCCGCATCTGTATTTTTGGCGATTTGCTGACCATCTACACCGCTAAATACGATCGTTTGCAGTTCAGGATGAATGGTTGCCGTTTGAGCAAGCAGGTTTTTGACCTGAGGTAGCTGTTCAGGGGTATATTGCTTGAATTCTGGGCTGGTGGAAATCTGCTGAAGCATCGCTAATTCGGTGTTGACGAGTGTTTGCGCTTTTTGCAATACAAGCTCAACATTTTGCTCATTCATGCTGTAAGCATCTTTCTGAATTTTAGTAGTCGTACTAATCATACTAAAAGCGCCGAATACAAGAAGCGGCACAATCGTAATCATCGATACGATCATAATGAGCTGTTTTTTCATCGTGGTTATCCCCTGCCCTCATAATGAGAATGTTGTTTGAACATCTGATGAGCTATTTATCGGCAATTTATTTATTAACTTTAGCTATTATTGTCAGCATTTGTCGAGGTGGACGAATAAATCTGCAAACGCGTACAGTTCCATTGACCGAATGTGATAAAATATAGTAGCCGGGCTTGGGTTGGAACGCCCGCTATCGCTGTAGTTAGGCGAAGAACGGTAGAATAACTATTTTGCTAACAGAAAGCAGGGAAGCGTATGAACCCGTTTGTCCATTTGCATGTGCACAGTGAATACAGTCTGCTCGACGGGGCTGCGCGTATTCATGATCTGGTCAGTCAGGCGGCAGAAAAGGGGATGACCTCGCTCGCACTCACAGATCACGGTGTTATGTATGGAGCTATTCCTTTTTATAAAGCATGCCTACAGCACGGCATTAAGCCGATTATTGGCTGTGAGGCGTATTATACAGCTGGTTCACGGCGGGAAAAGGCAGCGCGTAAAGATCAACCGATCCATCATTTATTGTTGCTTGCCAAAAATGAAACAGGCTATCAAAACTTGATGAAGCTGTGCTCGATCGGGCACCTGGAAGGCTTTCATTATAAGCCCCGGATCGACGGGGAAGCATTACGCCAATATCATGAGGGTATTATTTGTCTGAGTGCGTGTCTCGGCGGTGAGATTCCGCAGCATTTGCTGCATGGCGAACCAGAGCTGGCAAAGCAAGCGGCTCAGCGCTATCTGGATATTTTCGGTGAGGACTTTTATATCGAGCTGCAAGATCACGGGTTGGCTGAGCAGAAAAAGGTTACCCCTCAACTGATTGCGCTGGCGCGTGAACTGAATATACCGCTCGTCGCTACAAATGATGTGCATTATTTGACGGAAGATGATGCGAAAACGCAAGATGTACTGATCTGTATCGGTACAGGGAAAACGGTCGATGATGAAAGTCGCCTGCGCATTCCGACCAATCAGTTGTATTTAAAAGATGGGGAGCAGATGGCGACGTTGTTCCGTCATGTGCCAGAAGCGATTGCGAACACAGAGCAAATTGCGGAGAAATGTGAGCTAACGATTCCGCTCGGTCAATCGCTGCTGCCTTCGTATCATCCTTTACCTGATGATATGAGTGCCGAGCGTTATTTGGAGCAGCTCTGCCGTGAAGGATTGGAACGCCGTTATAGCGACGGCGAGCTGTGGAACGATACCGAGGAACGAGGCAAGCTGGAAGAACGGCTTGCTTATGAATTGTCCGTTATTGGCAGCATGGGTTTTGCTGATTATTTCCTGATTGTATGGGACTTTATGAGTTTTGCGCATCGTACAGGTATTGCAACCGGCCCAGGTCGGGGTTCATCCGCAGGCAGTTTGGTTGCGTATGTGCTGGAGATCACGAATGTCGATCCGATTCGTTACAAACTGTTGTTTGAGCGTTTCCTTAATCCAGATCGAGTATCGATGCCGGATATTGATATCGACTTTAGCGATCTGCGTCGTGATGAAATGATCGATTATGTAGTATCCAAATATGGACGCGATCGTGTCGCTCAAATTATTACGTTCGGTACGCTGGCGGCACGAGCAGCTGTACGCGATGTAGGACGTGCGCTGGCGGTTCCTTATGCCGATACAGACCGTGCCGCCAAGCTTATCCCTGCTCAGATCGGTGTCACGATTCGCCGTGCATTGGAGCAGGTGCCTGAGCTGCGTGAGCGGTATGAGAAGTCTGCCCCTGTGCGCGAGCTGATCGATACCGCGATCAAGGTGGAAGGAATGCCGCGGCACGCTTCTACGCATGCTGCTGGTGTTGTGATTTCCAGCGGACCATTGACGGATGTCGTGCCATTGCAAGAAGGTAGCGAGCATGCCGTTTTAACACAGTATGCTATGGAAAATCTGGAAGCGATCGGCATGCTGAAAATGGACTTTCTCGGTCTGCGCACTCTATCGATCATTGAGCGCTGTCTGGAATGGATTCAGGAACAGACCGGCGAAACGATTGATTTTAACAAAGTGTCTGTAGAGGATAAGCTAACGTATCATATGCTCAGTCAGGGCGATACGATGGGCGTATTCCAATTGGAGTCTGCCGGTATCCGCCGCGTACTGCGTGATCTGAAGCCGAGTGAATTTGAAGATATCGTTTCGGTTAACGCATTGTATCGTCCAGGCCCGATGGATTTCATTCCGCGTTATATTGAGGGCAAGCATGGACGAATTGTCGTCGAATATCCGCATCCAGATTTGAAGCCGATTTTGGAAGATACGTATGGCATTATCGTGTACCAGGAACAAATTATGCAGATCGCTTCATTAATGGCAGGCTTCTCGCTAGGTGAAGCAGATTTGCTGCGCCGCGCCGTTTCGAAGAAAAAGCGCGAAGTGCTGGATCAGGAGCGAGAGCATTTTGTCAGCGGCAGTCTCAAGCTGGGCTATACCGAGCAGGATGCGAATACCGTGTATGATATGATCGTTCGTTTTGCCGATTATGGCTTCCCACGTGCGCATGCGACCGCGTATGGCGTATTGGCGTTCCAGACCGCTTATTTGAAAGCACATTATCCGGTGCAGTTTATTGCGTCCATGCTAACGGCTGTGATGGGGACGCACCGTAAAGTGGCTGAATACGTGCTGGAATGTCAACGGATCGGAGTCGAAGTGCTGCCGCCAGATATTCATTTGAGCGGTGTGAATTTTACACCGGTGCTGGAAAAAGCACCGACAGACACAGCTGTGTTAAATACGGCACAAGCGGATGAAGCGGCAGCGACTGCGGATGGCGAGGAACTGCGGCTGTATGGAACGAGTGGACATATCCGCTTCGGTCTGGGCGCTGTTAAAAATGTCGGTACACAGGCGATTAACAGCATTATTAAGGAGCGTCAGGAACGACCATTTGATAGTCTGATCGACTTTTGCCGCCGTGTTGATCCAAAAGCGTGCAATAAGCGTGTGATCGAATCGCTCATTCAAGCTGGCGCATTTGATCGTTTACCTGGACATCGTGCTCAGCTATTGCAAATGCTTGACGAAACGATCAAGGAAGCGGCCAAATGGCGCAAAGAGCGCGAAGAACTACAGATTGAAATGTTCGACTTCGATCTGGGGGAGAAGCCGAACTGGGACGTGTCATACCCCGATGTACCGCCTTTTACAGCAGGTGAGCAACTGGAGTTTGAACGAGAGTTACTAGGGTTATATTTATCTGGGCATCCACTGGACGATTATGAGGGAACGATCGAGCAATCCGGTCTGTCACGGCTAATGAATTTGCATGAAGCAGCGGATGATTCGCTGGTAGCAGTGGCTGGTATGGTCGTCTCACTCAAAGCGATTACGACTAAGCAAGGCAAGTCGATGGCATTTATGGAAATGGAAGACCAGATCGAGAAATGCGAAGTGGTCATGTTCCCGGAAATCTGGCGTAAATGCCGTGATGTAGTCGATAAAGGTGTATTGCTGATCGTGCGTGGACGCTTACAGCAGGAGGATGAGAGCTTCAAGCTGTTGGCTGAGGAAGTGGTCCCTTTAACGTCATCCGCTGCGACTGAAATGGCGGAAAAGGTTAAGCAGCGTGTACAGGCAGCGCGCAGTAAGAAGCCGGAACGTAGTGAAAAGACTGCTTCCTCGGCAGCGCCGCGTTCTACAGGTACAGCGACAAAAACGACCGGTACACGCACCACGCGCAGCAAACTAGCTGGCAGTGAAACAAAGATCGTTTCAACAGGCACCGATACCAGCGTGAAGACCGAAACGGCGCCAGCGGCAGAAGGTACGCCCAAACAGCATGTGTATATTAAAATTACACGCGAAGCGCAGCAAGCCGGGCAGTTAGAGCAGCTCAAGCAGTTGTTAGCCCACCATCCCGGACAGCTCGGTACGATGCTCTTTTACGAGGAAGGTCAGAAGTTGCTCGACTTAAGTGAAAGCTATCGGATCAAGCCATCACCGGCCTTATTTAGCGCGATTGAGGGAATGTTAGGTGAAGGAACGGTACGTGTAAAATAAATGGCTACCTTTGCTGGAAAACAGTTTCAGGAGACGTTTAATAAAGCAGCAGTGCTGGCTTTACGATCGCTTTACTTTGCGTCAAACTCGTTTTTTCATCTATTCTCTCTGGAATCGATCCATCTGTTATATGGTACAGGTGGATCGATTTATTGTGTTGTCTCTTTGTTGCGGCAAAAAAGTGTGGTATGGTATCATTATCCCATTATGCGGGCTTACGATGTCCGGTTTAAATATCCCTGATGATCTGCCAGCAGACAGGTCCGGATGAAGTCCGATTATACACGTTATCTATCTGGTAGCCTATACGTGCCGTAAGGCGAATGACGCTACCAGAATCACACGCTAATTATGCAACAAACGCACATTGATAAACCGGGGAATAAGTATACGTCTGAAGAGGTGTAGTTGTGTTTAGAGATTTATTCCAGAAGAAAAAAAAATATGCGACCATTCCTTCACAACGCTGGAGCAATGAGACCGCATCAGATGATGAGCAGCCGCAGGAACGCCCAAAACGTGAAATTCCCGAAGGCCTGATGAACAAGTGCAGCAAATGTGGCACGATTCATTACAGCAAAGAGCTTGAGAAAAACCTGAAGGTATGCAGCAATTGTGGCTATCACATGCGCCTGAATGCGATCGAACGAATCATTATGACTGTCGATGAAGGTCAATTCACCGAGATGGATGCAGGTATGGAATCCGTCGATCCGCTGAATTTTCCAGGCTATGCGCAAAAGCTAGAGCAGCAAAAAATGAACTCTGGTTTGCGTGATGCGGTCATTACCGGTCAGGGCGAGATCGATGGTCATCCGGTCATGCTTGCCGTGATGAGCTTTGACTTTTTTAGCGGCAGCATGGGTTCGGTAGTCGGGGAGAAAATTACCCGTGCGATCGAAGCAGCTGACGAACGTGGCTTGCCACTGATTATGTTCTCTACTTCCGGTGGAGCACGGATGCAGGAAAGTATCATCAGTCTGATGCAAATGGCGAAAACAAGCGCTGCGCTTGCACGCTATCAGGAAAACGGCGGACTGTACATATCCGTCATTACCGATCCAACGATGGGTGGCGTATCCGCCAGCTTTGCGATGCTGGGCGACATTATTATCGCTGAGCCGGGCGCGCTGTTCGGTTTTGCCGGACGCATCGTTATTGAACAGACGATCCGTCAAAAGCTGCCGGATAACTTCCAGACGGCTGAGTTCAACCTTGAGCATGGACAGCTGGATATGGTCACACATCGTAAAGATATGAAGTCCATGCTGGGCAATTTGCTGGACTATCATACGGGAAAAGGGGGATTTTAAGTGGCAGGAGAGATGCCTTTTGAAATGCCTCTCGTTGAATTGCGCAAAAAAATCGACGAGCTGAAGCAGTTTAGTCAGGAGAAAGAAATCGATTTCACCGATGAAATTAATCGTCTGGAAGAGCGTTATCGCCAGATGGAAGGTGAAATTTATACGAATATTAGCGCTGCCCAGAAAATGCATCTGGCGCGTAATCAGCAGCGTCCAACGACGCTGGATCTGATCCCGCTAATCTTCACCGACTTTATCGAGCTGCATGGCGACCGCATGTTCGGTGACGATCTGGCGATTGTGGGAGGTCTGGCACGTCTGGATGGCAAACCGGTAACGATTATCGGTCATCAGCGTGGTAAAGATACGAAGGATAATATCGCTCGTTTCTTCGGCAGTCCACACCCGGAAGGATTCCGCAAGTCGATTCGTCTGATGAAGCAAGCGGAGAAATTCGGCCGTCCTATTGTTACATTTATTGATACCAAAGGCGCGTATCCGGGTAATACAGCAGAGGAGCGCGGTCAGTCTGAAGCGATCGCCCGCAATTTGTGGGAGATGGCGAAGCTACGCGTGCCGGTTGTCTGTGTCGTGATCGGTGAAGGCGGTAGTGGCGGCGCGCTGGCGATTGCTGTCGGTAACCGGGTACTGATGCTAGAGCATGCGATCTATTCGGCTATTTCGCCCAATGGTGCCGCCTCGATCCTGTGGAAGGATGCGTCCAAAGCAGATCAGGCAGCCGAGGCGATGAAGATTACAGCGAATGATCTGCTGGAAATGGAAATCATCGAAGGCATCGTGCCGGAGCCGCAAGGCGGAGCGCATAAAGACTATGAACAAACAGCGACTGCAATCAAACAGGAACTGCTTCACCATTTGCAAGAGCTGGCTGGAATGAATGCAGAAGCACTTGTCGAAGATCGTTACAACAAATTCCGCAAAATCGGTGAATTTGTGGAAAAGGAAATTCCGACTAGCTTCGGAACGCCAGATCAACAAGAACAAGGCACGGAGGCGACAGCGCAAACCGCGGTCGCCGATGAAGACAGCGAGCATCTGTCTTCGGTTACGAACGCTTTCCATAACAGTGGTTCCACAGATGCATTGCCTCACTGAGTGCATCGTTGGTCACAGCGTGTAATCATCGATGCCGTCCATGCCTCCCGGCAGGGAAGGTCATGGGCGGTATTGGTGCGTTTGGGAGGATGTGGATAATGAAGCGAAAGCGGGATAAATATTGTCCATCTTCTGTATACAAACGCGCGAATTTGTAGTAAATTTAATTGTTGGGACCTGTTTGCTGTGAAGTGACAGGTTATGTTGGAAAACAAACAATAGAGAGACCTTGAAAACGGAGGAAATCAATTATGCGTAAAACGAAGATTGTATGTACGATTGGACCTGCAAGTGAGTCCCTGGAGAACACAAAGAAGCTGATTATGGCAGGTATGAACGTAGCCCGTCTGAACTTCTCTCACGGTGATTTCGAAGAGCATGGCAACCGTATTAAAAACATTAAACAGGCAAGCCAGGAGCTGGGCAAAACTGTAGCGATTCTGCTGGATACAAAAGGTCCTGAGATCCGTATCGGCAAGCTGAAAGAAGAGCCAATCGATCTGGTGCAAGATGAGTACATCACGCTGACTACCGAAGAGATTCTGGGCGACCAGCATCGTCTGACTGTATCCTACCAGGATCTGCCAAGTGACGTTGAAGTCGGCTCTACGATCCTCATCGACGACGGTCTGATTGGACTGAGCGTTGTACAGGTACAAGGTACAGAAATCAAGTGCCGTATCGTAAACGGTGGACAAATTAAAGGCCGTAAAGGCGTAAACGTACCAGGCGTAAACATCTCCCTGCCAGGCATCACAGAAAAAGATGCAAACGACATTATTTTCGGTATTGAGCAGGGTGTTGACTTCATCGCTGCCTCCTTCGTGCGTAAAGCTAGTGACGTACTGGAAATTCGTGAACTGCTGGAGCAAAAAGGTGCAAAACACGTTCAAATCATCTCCAAAATCGAGAACCAACAAGGTGTAGACAATCTGGAAGAAATTCTGGAAGTGTCTGACGGTCTGATGGTCGCTCGTGGTGACCTCGGCGTAGAAATCCCAGCTGAGCAAGTACCACTGGTACAAAAACAAATGATCGAAAAATGTAACCGTGCCGGTAAACCGGTTATCACGGCTACACAAATGCTGGATTCCATGCAACGTAACCCGCGTCCGACTCGTGCGGAAGCAAGTGACGTAGCAAATGCGATCTTCGACGGTACCGATGCAATCATGCTGTCCGGTGAAACCGCTGCTGGTAAATATCCAGTAGAATCCGTACTGACGATGGCTCGTATCGCTGAAAAAGCGGAATCGGCACTGAACTATCGTGAAATCTTCCTGAAACAAAGCCATGCACAGCAAACAACGGTAACGGAAGCAATCAGCCAATCCGTAGCAAGCTGTGCAATGGATCTGAATGCAACAGCGATCATTTCCTCTACCGAGTCCGGTCATACTGCTCGTGTAGTAGCGAAATATCGTCCACAAGCACCAATTATCGCAGTAACAACAAATGAGCAAACGATGCGTCGTCTGTCTCTGGCATGGGGCGTGCACCCGGTTAAAGGTTCACAAGCTCACTCCACAGACGAGCTGTTCGCTGTCGCTCTGCAAGGTGGTAAAGATTCCGGTCTGCTTAAAGACGGCGATCTCGTTGTGATCACAGCGGGTATCCCACTGGGCAAATCCGGTTCCACGAACCTGATCAAAGTAGCACAAATGTCCTCGAACTAATCGCAGGTGTGTGCTTTATAGCATAAGCAAAAAAGCAGTGGCATTGTCCATTGCTTTTTTTGCTGATTTTTTGTGGATTATAGATGATAGAAACGAAATATATGCTAATACGTACTGCTATAGTGTTAGCGATCTCCTAACACGGGGTGAAATAAGAAAAGGATTTTTGCAAAGCAAAATATCCATACTGCTATAGTGTTAGCGATCTCCTAACACGAGGTGAAATGAAAAAAGGATTTTTGCAAAGCAAAATATCCATACTATAGTGTTAGCGATCTCCTAACACGAGGTGAAATGAAAAAAGGATTTTTGCAAAGCAAAATATCCATACTATAGTGTTAGCGATCTCCTAACACGAGGTGAAATGAAAAAAGGATTTTTGCAAAGCAAAATATCCATACTATAGTGTTAGCGATCTCCTAACACGAGGTGAAATGAAAAAAGGATTTTTGCAAAGCAAAATATCCATACTATAGTGTTAGCGATCTTCTAACACGGGGTGAAATGAAAAAAGGATTTTTGCAAAGCAAAATATCCATACTGCTCTAGTGTTAGCGATCTTCTAACACGGGGTGAAATGAAAAAAGGATTTTTGCAAAGCAAAATATCCATACTACTCTAGTGTTAGCGATCTCCTAACACGAGGTGAAATAAGAAAAGGATTTTTGCAAAGCAAAATATCCATACCAAAGTGTTAGCGATCTCCTAACACGGGGTGAAATGAGAAAAGGATTTTTGCAAAGCAAAATATCCATACTGCTCTAGTGTTAGCGATCTTCTAACACGGGGTGAAATGAAAAAAGGATTTTTGCAAAGCAAAATATCCATACCAAAGTGTTAGCGATCTCCTAACACGAGGTGAAATGAGAAAGGGATTTTTGCAAAGCAAAATATCCATACTGCTCTAGTGTTAGCGATCTCCTAACACGAGGTGAAATGAGAAAGGGATTTTTGCAAAGCAAAATATCCATACATTTCTCTACCATATAGCCGTGAACAAACTGTAATGATGATTGGGAGAGTGAAGTATGAGCAAACAGCAACTGAATCTACCTAGTAGCTGGCACGGGATTGCGTTTCGTGTCCGTTATCAGGAAAATGACCCGATGGGGGTTGTGTATCATACGAACTATTTGAACTGGTTTGAATTGGGGCGTACCGAAATGATTCGTGATCTGGGGTTCCGTTATCGCGATATGGAGCAGGCAGGCGTGTTACTGCCGCTAATTGATGCTTCATTAGCGTATGGTCGTCCAGCACGATATGATGATCGAGTGGCAGTATATACGCGTATCGTGAACTTTTCTCGTCTTCGGATCGACTACGAATACCGTATTCATTTGCTAGCGGATGATGATTTGTCGGTAGGCGATGCCTCAGCAGCAGGAGTACGCCCGATATTTGCAGCGGACGATTCACTTCCTGGCGAGCCGCTTACGAGCGGGGCGACACGACATGTATGGGTGAATCGTGACTTCGCCCCAATCCGGCTTGATAAAGTATTGCCATCGCTGTATGATGCACTTGTACGGTCCTTGCAGGACTAGAGAGGAGAGCTATCGTTTGAAAAAATGGATTGCTGCATGCATTATTATTGTACCGCTATTGGAGTGGTATGTGTTTTTACAAATGATTGACTGGATCGGCGGTTGGAATACGCTGTTTTTGCTCATTGTGACATCGTTGATCGGTGTGGTCATGATGCGTTTTGAAGGTCGTAAAGTGCTGGAAGATACGCGTGCACTCATTGAAGCGAATCAGCCACCAGGTCGTAAAATGTTAGATGGACTGTGTGTATTTATCGGTGGTATCATGCTCCTCCTGCCTGGGTTTGTGCTTGATGTCGTTGGATTTACGCTCGTATTCCCACTCACACGCCCACTTTATCGTAATATACTGCTAAAATGGATCGAAAAGCGGATGAAGAAGGGTTCGATTACGATTTATCGTCCATAAATATAAGCGATAGAGCTTATGCGAACTTTGAATTTGATAATGACCACCCTGTTCATGGTGATCAAAATAGAAGCCTTTCCTCGTCACGGATGTGGAGCAGTCCACTTGCCAGACGAGGAAAGGCTTTATTTGTGCATATGTTGTTAAAATGTGTTGATTAGGCATATATGCAAACTTGTATGCAGGTGAGCAGCATTTCACTGCGTGAAGGAATTAAGGGGAGGATGACTTTTGAGTATGGGAATCTATATGCTCTTCTATTTCGTAGATCCCTGTGCGAGACTGGAGTCCGCCCCTTTGTTCTTGGCTGGAGTGGTGTCTATAACAGTAAAACAGTTGATCAGGCACCGTAGCTAGCTTAAGTTACATTTTTTTGGAAATTGTTATCCTATTTGTATTCAACATTGTATAAAAAGTAGTAGACAACGCGCTATAAATCAGCATAGGAGCTAATAACGTTGTACTTCTCAGCGCACTTTACCATTCACAATATAATTGCGCAGATCGCGGAATACATTAGCACGGTTCAGCGCCGCTACTAGTACAAGCGTCACCGGCCCGATGATCAGTCCAAGTGCACCAAATAGCTTCAATCCGACAAACATACTAATGAGCGTTGCCAGTGGATCGAGACCGACATTGCTGGCGAGGATTTTCGGCTCCATCATTTGACGCACGATCAGCACGATCACATACAATATGCCAAGCCCGATACCAAGCCCTACATTATCGCTCATAAAGCTGTAAATTGCCCACGGTACCATCACAATCCCCACACCGAGATACGGCAGCAGATCGACTAGACCGATCAGTAAACCGATAAGCAGTGCAGAAGGCACTTGTAAAATGAACAAACCGACGATGACAATCAAGCCTGTAATCGAGATTAAAATTACCTGAGCTTTAATATAGCCAAATAGAGCTTTTTGCAGATCATTCCAGATCGCTGTCGCTGGCTGACGCACTGTAGCAGGGAACCAGCCGGATACCATACGAGTATGTCGTTCCCAGCTATTACTAATGAAGAAAGCAGACAGGACGACGACAACGATAATCCATGCAAAGTTCGGTAGCGCCGTTAGGAAATCGAGTACATAATTTAAAATGCTGGTGACGATTCCGCTTACCATACCGGTTAAGCTTTGCGTTGTTTGTGTCAAATTGTCATTCAACGCTCCCTGTGCCTGTCCTTGCTGCAAAAAACCATTGATCTGATCGATGATAGACTGAATACGATCATTTTTCGTCCAACCGATAAACATTTCACGCCAGCTATCGATATGATCGTTAAACGAATCCATTAATGAGATCGTTTCCTGCACAAGCCGTGTAATGAGTAGCGACAAAATCGTAAGCACACCGCCAAAGTACACAAGTAAAGAAAGTGAGACGGCAAGCCAGCGCGGAAAGCGAAGGCGTTTTTGCAGTAAACGTACAAGCGGATTCATCGCATACGCAAATAGCCATGCTAGCAGTAACGGATACAGTAATGGAAACAGATAGCGTATGCCGATCGCCGTTAATAGAATCACGACCAGCACCCATACTCCCCGCACAATCCGTCCACGGATAATAGGATTCAATTCGTTTGTGCTCCTTTCGATCTATCCATCATGCCAGGCGGCAAGATCCTACCCACTAGCAGAAACAGCAAGATTATGTAATACCGTTCATAGTATGAGTTAAACGAGCAAGCAGCCGTTTGAAACGAATGTCGACTTGCGATATCGCTGTAGACATCATAAAAAGAAGTTGCTCCAGTGACTGAGTAGTTGGGTATAAATATTTTTGTTTCATTTTCTTATCATTTACAGTTAGCTTATTCCAGCACCAGCACCAGCACCAGCACCAGCACCAGCACCAGCACCAGCACCAGCACCAGCACCAGCACCAGCACCAGCACCAGCACCAGCACCAGCACCAGCAGAATTTCAATAGCATTCCTATGCAGTCAATATTCATTATTTTGATGAATTACCGATATTATACAGTGGTGGTTGTAGCAGCAATTCAATCTGGAGAGGAATTGTGATCGATTTATGAGTAGTTCAACATGTAAAACCAGTCTGATGTTTGTGATGGTTGTTTTATTGTTCACAGGTTCTGTATTTTCTGTATTCCCCCTGCATGCAAGAGCAGCAGAAACGGTAGCAGTACAGAACATGGTATTTTCAATCCCTGCCAATACGTTTTGCGATCAGTCGCATATGGTAGACCTATCGCTGAATATTACAAATTTGAGTAAAAGCGAGCAAGGCATCAAGCTGGAGTTTTTGAAAGCGGATGGAACGGCCTTCGCTATGGCTGGAACTTCGTACAATGGTATAACATCTGATCTGGTGCCGGGATCAAGTGTGAAGGTCGCAGCGGGGCATACAGGTACATATCATTTTACATTTGGCGGACAGACGAGCAATTGCGACGATCGTCCGTTTGTCGGTACATGGTCGATAACAGGTACAGGTGAAGCAGGGCTGGTTGCTTCAGGCTTTGTAAGCAGCTCGTTATACAGTGTGCCTGTTATTATTAATGGCGGTATGGTATGGAATGCAGTTGGATCTTCTAATGACACAACACCGCCTACGCCTGCACCTGTTCCGATTAACCAGCCGGTAGACGGATGTAGTGTAACACAGACGAACTCGCTCATTCATGCGATGTCAGCCAATCAGGATGTGTATGGGATTGCGACTTCAAGCAGTATCGATGCTGGCTGGAATACACAGCCGTTTCGTGCTTTTGATAATAGCTGCTATCCATTCTCTACGCAAAATGGGGAGATTAAAGGCTGGCTAGCTTATGAATTCAAAGACGCCAAAACGGTGACTTCGTATTCGCTACAAATGAAGCAAAATGATAGTCAGCATGCGTTTGCTCAATCGCCAAAAGCATGGATTTTTGAAGCGTATGATGGTAAAACATGGACTACACTGGATACGCGCAGCGGTATTACAGGGTGGACAACTAGCAAAGCCAACGTGTATACGATCGATAAAAAGCAGGCGTACAACAAATACCGTATCCGCTTCCTGGAAAACAACGGCGGTAATCTGGTGTGCATCAGCGAGATGGGCATGATGGGCTATTAAGTTTACACCATTAGCACAGTAAATGATGATCCCAAATCATTGCTGATACTTGCTGAAGTAATAATTTTATCTAAGTAAGAACGAACGAAGTAAGAGCGAAGCGTGAATGAAGCGTGAATGAAGCATGAAATGCTAATCATTAACATCTGAGTATGAACGCTTACGCCCAGATCGCTAAGTTTGCACTGCGAAACGTAATAGCATAAGAAACTGTAATCGAAAATCGAAATAAAAACGTATGCTAAACAAATCAACGACGATAAACCCATTTGATTATTTATACTATAAAATGAATATATAATCGTTTTATCGGCGAAAGGATTTACCTGTTCCAAGTATCACATCGTATAATTTTATAAAAAATAACGTCTGCACAGCCACCCAGCAACACTCTAAAGCGAGTCGATGATCCTATAACGATCCCATCGGCTCGTTTTTTAAATGCTAAAATAAATAAAAAATTATTAATAAAATGGTAAATTTCATAGTAAAAAACGAGCTATGCAAAGGTTTACAAAAAAAAGTTATCCTTGTGATAAAACAATTTGATATACTAACGATATCTACTTTTGTTCACAAGTCCGTCAAAATAAAGTATGATGATATAAGGTTCTTGGAAGGTTAGTGGCAGGTGTAAGGTCCGGCGATGACGATTTACCCCGATTCCTGCATACAGTAATCTTCATTTTTTACATTTTTAAAAATGTAACGGTTTACATTTACAAATTGGACAAACTTCAAGAATCGTTCTGCAAAGGAGAGAAGAATATGACAGCTACCAAAGGTTTAGAAGGCGTTGTCGCTGCAAGCTCATCCATTAGCTCCATTGTTGATGGAGTTTTAACGTACCGTGGGTACGATATTGATGACCTGGCTGTAAACGCTAGCTTTGAGGAAGTCGCGTATTTGCTCTGGTTTGGTAAGCTGCCAAATCAGAACGAGCTTGACCAGTTACAAAAGGATCTGGATAAATATGCAGTATTGCCGGATGCACTTATCGAACAAATCAAACTGTACCCTACACATATGAACCGTATGGCTGCTCTACGTAGTGCGGTGTCTGCACTGGCACTGTATGATGAGGATGCTGACGACATGAGTCTGGAAGCGAATCAGCAAAAGGCGATTAAGCTGCAAGCACAATTGCCAGCGATCGTTGCTGCGATCGGACGCATTGCCGAGGGTCAGGAACCGCTTGCACCGTTACAAGGTGTATCGATTGCACATAATTTCCTCTATATGCTGACTGGCAAAGAGCCGGATCAAGTTGCGGTTAAAGCACTCGATCAGGCGCTCGTTTTGCATGCGGATCACGAGTTGAACGCATCGACATTTGCTGCTCGCGTTACGGTAGCGACGCTGTCGGATATTTATTCCGGCGTAACGTCAGCAATCGGCGCACTCAAAGGCCCACTGCATGGTGGTGCGAATGAAGCGGTAATGAAAATGCTGGAAGAGATCGGTTCCCCGGACAAGCTGGAGAGTTACATCCAATCCAAGCTAGATAACAAAGAAAAGATTATGGGCTTCGGTCACCGCGTCTACAAAAACGGCGATCCACGTGCCAAGCATCTGCAACAGATGTCCCGCGAGCTGGGTGAGCTGAACAACGATCTGACGCTGTATGAGATGAGCGTGCGTATCGAAGAAATCATCACCGAGCGCAAAGGTTTGAAGCCGAATGTCGATTTCTATTCCGCTTCCATGTACACGATGCTGGGCATTCCGCGTAGCCTGTTTACGCCGATTTTTGCGATTAGCCGTGTATCTGGATGGTCGGCTCACATTTTGGAGCAGTATGAAAATAACCGCATTATCCGTCCGCGCGCGGAGTATGTTGGTCCAACCGATCAACAGTATAGTCCGGTTGAAGCACGCTAATTTGGCGTGTCTTCATTTACGATGAATGGCATAGCAAACAAATCCCGCTTTTCAATAACTTCCAGTGTCTGCTAAAATGAATACAACCGTTGTTGGAAGCGCATGTCAGTGATGTTGTTCACACCGTATCGTGAAGAGCAAGCAGCCTACATGGAGCCGGAACGCTGGAGGTCATCCGAGCGTATCGGCTTCGCGTGCGCATGTGTGCTTGACGATTGGAGCGGATGCTTCCATCATTGCGCTAGTGTTTGCTTGCGTGAACCGTGTTCATACGTATGCGCTATCTATCATAAACGGGTTGTTTTCCCCCGGCGACACTGCGACTTGGAGAAGATACCGGGACACGATCGATTATAGAATGAATCTGAGGAGGAACTTCAATCATGCCGAACTTTGAAAAGTACGAATTGCCAACTGCTGGTGAGCAAATCACCATTAACAATGGAACACTTCAGGTGCCTAACAACCCGATTATCCCTTACATCGAGGGTGACGGAACAGGTCGCGACATTTGGAAAGCTTCCGTTCGCGTTCTGGATGCAGCTGTAGACAAAGCTTACGGCGGCTCCAAAAAGATTGCATGGTACGAAGTATTCGCCGGCGAGAAAGCGTTTAATACATACGGCGAATGGCTGCCAGCTGATACGCTGGAAGCGATCCGTGAGTACATCGTTGCGATCAAAGGTCCTCTGACTACGCCGATCGGTGGCGGTATTCGTTCCCTGAACGTTGCACTGCGTCAAGAGCTGGATCTGTACGTGTGCCTGCGTCCAGTACGTTACTTTGACGGCGTACCTTCCCCTGTAAAACGTCCTGAGCTGGTGGACATGGTTATTTTCCGTGAAAACACAGAGGATATCTATGCAGGTATCGAGTACCAAGAAGGTACAGAAGAAGTGAAAAAAGTGCTGGAATTCCTGAAAAACGAAATGGGCGTTAACAAAATTCGTTTCCCAGAAACATCCGGTATCGGTATTAAGCCTGTATCCGAAGAAGGCTCCAAGCGCCTCGTTCGTGCAGCGGTACAATACGCGATTGATCACAGCCGTAAGAGCGTTACACTGGTACACAAAGGCAACATCATGAAATTTACAGAAGGCGCGTTCAAAAACTGGGGTTACGAAGTAGCTGAAGCTGAATTCGGCGACAAAGTATTCACATGGGCGCAATACGATAAAATTAAAGACGAGCAAGGTACAGACGCAGCCAACGCTGCACAAAAAGAAGCTGAAGATGCTGGCAAAATCATCATCAAAGATGCGATTGCTGATATCGCGCTGCAACAAGTGCTGACTCGTCCAGCTGAATTTGATGTGATCGCAACGCTGAACCTGAACGGTGACTATCTGTCCGATGCACTGGCTGCACAGGTTGGCGGTATCGGTATCGCACCGGGCGCAAACATCAACTATGTAACAGGACACGCGATCTTCGAAGCAACGCACGGTACTGCACCGAAGTATGCAGACAAAGACGTAGTAAACCCTGGTTCTGTTATTCTGTCCGGCGTTATGATGCTGGAGCATCTGGGCTGGCAAGAAGCGGCTGACCTGATCTACAAAGGTCTGGAAACGTCGATCAACAACAAAACCGTAACGTATGACTTTGCTCGTCTGATGGATGGAGCAACTGAAGTGAAATGCTCCGAGTTTGCCGATAAAGTAATCGAAAACATGTAGGAGGATGCTTCATGACAGCGATTAAGCGCAAAAAGATCACGATCGTGGGCGCCGGTTTTACCGGTGCAACCACTGCTTTGATGATAGCCCAGAAGGAACTTGGCGATGTAGTGCTGGTAGATATTCCGCAGCTCGAAAACCCAACCAAGGGAAAAGCGCTTGATATGCTGGAAGCAAGTCCGGTTCAAGGTTTCGATAGCCGGATTCGCGGTACAGCTGATTATGCGGATACCGCAAGCTCAGATATCGTCATCATTACGGCAGGAGTAGCCCGCAAGCCGGGCATGAGCCGCGACGATCTAGTGAACACAAATGCAGGGATTGTCCGTGCCGTATGTGAACAGATCAAGCAGCACTCGCCAGAATCGATCGTCATTATTTTGAGTAATCCGGTCGATGCCATGACCTATGTCGCTTACGAAACACTCGGTTTTCCGAAAAACCGTGTTATCGGACAATCCGGTGTACTGGATACAGCACGCTACTGTACGTTCATCGCCGAGGAGTTAAACGTATCGGTCGAAGATGTACGAGGCTTCGTGCTAGGCGGCCACGGCGACGATATGGTGCCATTGGTTCGTTATTCCAGTGTCGGTGGTATTCCGGTCGACACACTCATTTCACCAGAGCGCTTGGAAGAAATCGTTCAGCGTACCCGCGTCGGTGGCGGTGAGATCGTCAATCTGCTAGGCAACGGTAGCGCCTACTATGCACCAGCCGCGGCACTAACCCAGATGACCGAAGCGATCCTGAAGGACAAAAAACGCATCATACCTGTCATCGCCTATCTTGAAGGCGAATATGGCTATGATGGATTGTTCCTCGGCGTGCCCACCATTCTCGGCGGCGACGGAATTGAACGTATTTTCGAACTGGAACTGACCGAAGATGAGCAAGCTGCTCTTAACCAATCGGCTGAATCCGTTCGCAACGTATTGCAGATCGTTACCCGTTAAAAGAACCGTAGGCAACACCGCATTGGCTGCGTTGCTGCTGATAAGAGGTTCAATATTGACGATGTATCGATAAAGCAATCAAGTTGTTTCTATAGCCTAAAAGCCCTTAATCGTCCGCTACTGCGGTCAGGTTAAGGGCTTTTTTGGGCGTGTTTGTTACTGTGATTGCTTTGAATATTTTTAGCGCTCTTATCGCTTTTATTGATTTTATTACTTTTATTGCTCTAATGATGTTATTGCTCTAATGACGTTATATTTCTTTAACCGTATTTAAGATTCCTGTGGCTCTACCAGAATCTGTCCCCTTATGCCTTGCCAGATAGGTCTACGCACACAACTCCATACACGATCCCCGATTCATTTTTACAGCGTAATGAAACTGATTGTTATAGGCAGTATAAAAAGCTGTATACAAAATCAGCACGCCACATACATATTTCAACCAATAGTGGATTTCGGAACAAGCTATATTTTTAATACCAGTTTAGTTAAAATAAGATTGCAAAGGATCTTGCCTACATGTTGATCAATTCAGGTTGAAGCCGTATTCGACCTGACTGTTGAACCGACATCTACCATAGGGAAGATCAAAATCTAATCTGATGGGAGAGAAAAGCTTTGGAACGATTTCTCGTGTTTTTGCACATTTTAGGCGCTCTATCGACAGGCTTTTATATTTTGCTGCCGTTTATTGCTGCCAAGCTGCCTGCTCTGGATGGATCATCGCAATCCGGTGCGATTGCTATCATTCGGGTGCTGAACCGTATCGCTCAGTTTGGGCTGATCGTACAGCTACTCACGGGCGGTTATTTGATGACAAAGGGTACATATTCGATTGCATGGATGGTTATCGTTATCGTGTTACTGCTGGCGATTGCTGCACTGGGCGGTATTATGGGTAAGCCACTTCGTCTGGCACTGTCGAACATCCAGCAAAAGCAAGATATTGCTGTCTATACGGGCAAAATTCGTGCGTTTAGTATGGGCCTGGCTGTATGCCTGCTCATCATGACATTTTTTATGGTATACCGTCACATTATTTAAACGAATTCCCATTCCGGTTTCAGCGTTTGCTGCCTACCGGATGAACAACAAGCCGATCACATGCTACCCAGCCTAGATCGGCTTGTTTATTGTTTTATTGAAATGATTTTAAATCCATTATGAGATAGGCATAGATGATGTTAAAAGTAGCTGTTACAATCAGGCGCTACATAGAACATATTCATTTTCCTTCAATTAGCGATGTATTTGTATCGTTGTTTGTTGAACATCAATTGCGAATTTAGCTGATTTTGTTTAATCGTACAAGCTGGGTGGTAATAACGCAACGTAGTGAACTGGGAGGCATTTTCCAGTTCAGCGCATTTAGAATGACTTGCATAAGTTAGACCATCATGCACTGAATGAGAGGAGAACTGAACATGTCCAGTAAACCACAAAGTGTACCCGAACAGGATCAATCGTTGCCAGGTCATGAGTCTGAAATGACACCGCGTCCGCAGTCTCAAGCTACGGAATATAAGGCGGCAGGCAAGCTACAAGGCAAAAGAGCAATCATCACCGGAGGCGATAGCGGAATCGGTCGATCGGTTGCCGTGCATTTTGCCAAAGAAGGTGCTGACGTTGCGATCATCTATCGTGAAGAGGATCATGACGCAGAAGAAACCAAACGTTATGTTGAAGCCGAAGGACGCAAATGCGTAGCTATTGCAGGTGATATTGGCGACGAAAGCTTTGCACGCTCTGCTGTGGAGCAAGCCGTACAAAGTTTGGGCGGACTTGATATTGTCGTCAATAACGCTGCGGAACAGCATGTGCAGGAATCGATCGAAGATATTTCAGCAGAACAGCTGGAGCGTACGTTCCGCTCGAATATTTTCGGCATGTTCTTCATTACGAAAGCAGCGATGCCGCATCTGAAAGAAGGCTCAACGATCATCAATACGACGTCGATCACGGCTTATCGGGGTAGCCCAACATTGCTTGATTATTCCTCGACGAAAGGCGCAATTGTTGCCTTTACACGCTCACTGTCGATGAATCTGGCGGAGAAGGGAATCCGTGTGAATGGCGTTGCACCAGGCCCAATCTGGACACCGCTCATTCCAGCAACATTTGACCCGGAACGTGTCGGCGAATTTGGCCAATCCCAGCCATTGGGACGCCCTGGACAACCAGACGAAGTCGCTCCAGCCTATGTATATCTGGCAAGCACCGATTCTTCGTATGTGAGCGGTCAGATCATTCACGTTAATGGCGGCGAAGTCGTGAACGGTTAATGAACACTACGATCTCTATGATGAAATGATCTGTATGATGAAATAGAGTAGTTGTATGTAAATACATGAATCGAAGCATAGATGCATACAAGCATAGATACAAAGTAAAGGAGCCTTGCGAGGCTCCTTTTTGTATACATAAAATGATCTCGCTCTGATCAGCGAATGAAACACGCTACAATGATTTTACAAACTTTCAGCAATCATTTAGAACTATACTAGCTTCATTAGTTTTGAAGACACACCCTAGTATAGTGATCAAATTAAATATTAGTTTGGAGGGTATGTTGAAATTTCTATATTCAAGACGTAAACCATTTTAAATACTTAAATTAAACTCCGTCAAGCTACTAGCCGTAAACCTATTTTGATTATGACCCAACCCCAACCCCAACCCCAACCCCAACCCAATTTTACATCTGTCCTATATCCATGTTCCGCACAAGGATAACTACTCCAACATCATTCAAATCAAGCCTCCTTTACTATAACTTCATATGCTATATCAGCCCACCATCAGTGAGGTGGTGAATTTCTTTCACCACGTTCATTTATGCACACGTTAAACTTTTTTGGTGAATATCCCGATTGGAAGTCGAATCTGTAGTTCACTATGCTATGATGGAAGATAATCAATCCCAGACGGCACACCGACAGAGAAAGGAACAACGATGAGAGAAACGATGGATATGTGGACACGAATGTTTGAAAAATACATGTTTGCGATTATTCCGTGCACGCTGCTGCTCGGTTTTATATTGTCCAGACCGTTAATTGCTTATACCGATTGGATTCCGTATTTGTTTGCGTTTGTTACATTTGTAATGGGCATTGGCTGCGGCAGAAAACATGTGCAGGACGTGCTGAAAAAGCCCCTTCCTGTTGTGCTCACACTCGTGCTAGCCCATCTGGTGGCACCGCTACTTGCGTATGAACTCGGTTTATTATTGTTCGGCGCAGGCTCGCCCTATACGATTGGACTAGTGTTATTCACAGCGATTCCACTCGGTGTATCGTCTGTGCTATGGGTCGGCATGTCGTCAGGCAATGTGGCACTTGCGCTTGCGCTCGTTATTGTCGATTCAGCGATCAGTCCTTTTGTCGTACCTGGTCTGATTGAATGGCTATTTGGCGCCAGCATTCAGTTTGACACACCGGGCATGATTCTTGATCTGATGCTTATTATCGTATTGCCAACGCTACTCGGTATGGTCGTATATGAGCTATCTGGCGGCAAATTCAAGCCGTGGTCAGCTCCGATCACACAGCCGCTATCCAAGCTGTGCTTTGCTGGAGTTGTATTGCTAAATGCCGCGGCCATTGCACCGCAGCTCAGTGCACTCAAGGGCGATTTGCTGCTCGTCATTCCTTCGGTACTCATTACAGTTGCGTTTTGCTATGGACTCGGTTACGTCTGTTCTGGTATACTTCGCGCGAAAGGTCGTGAATTGCCGGTCACGCTGGCGTACACCTCTGGAATGCGTAACATATCGGTGGGCATGGTTATTGCGATGGGCTATTTTAGTCCACAAACCGCAGTGCCGGTCGTGCTGGGCATTATGTTACAGCAGCCGATGGCAACGTTACAATATTCTATATTTCAACGTGTAGAGGCATACCGGAGCAGACAACGGCTGAAGGAAGCAAATTATATCAAAGGAGATTGACGCAACCGCATGAAACCGTTTCGCATTCGTCTGACCATCATCATTATGCTTTTGCTGGCTGTGCTCGGCCTGGCGGCAGCTTTTACGATGGCGCATATTTACAGAAATTCGCATGAGCAGACGTTAGAAGACAATATGCTGCGAGAAATTCGACTGTTGGAGACGACATTTGCATTCCAGCCTGTAGGCAATGAGAATGGAGCGCCTTCGAATGACGTATTCAGCTATTATTCTCGCGAAGCATTACAAATCGGCAAACTGACCGATTCACGTGTTACTTTTATTGAAAAAGATGGAACGGTCATTGGCGATTCTGAAAGTGATCCGCGTACGATGAACAATCATGCCAGCCGAGAAGAGATTGTGGCTGCGGCACGTGATGGTGTAGGTAGCGCGGTACGGTATAGCAACACACTTAAGGAAAATATGCTGTATGTAGCTGCACCTGTGCAAAAGCCAGGCGAGTTTGACGGGTATATTCGTCTGTCGATGAGTCTGGTCGCCGTCGAAGATGGCGTACGTAGCACATGGACGATTATGGGCATCAGCCTGCTTGTGTTGTTTGTCATTGCGGCTCTGGTCAGTTATAGTGTCGCCGCCAGCCTGACACGTCCGCTGGAGCATATTACACGTGTAGCAAATCGCATTTCACGTCTGGATTATGGGGCGCGGGTGCGACTGGAGCGTAAGGACGAGATCGGTGATCTCGGTAAAGCGATCGATAATATGGCGGATAGTTTGGAAATGCAGCTTAAAGTCATTCGTGATAACGAGGATTTACTGCAAAGTGTCCTTGCCAATATGACAGGCGGCATGGTGATGGTTGATGATAGCGGTAAAATTGCCCTTATTAACCGATTTGCCGAGGAAATGCTCAGTATCAATTCCAAGCGTATGATCGGTAAATCCTATCAAGAACTCAAGCAGCATTATGAGCTAAGCAAGCTGCTTGGTGATGGATTACGCCGCAAAGAACGTATTCATGATGAGCAGACATTGTACAATCCAGAGCCACGTCTGATCGAAATTGATGGGGTGCCGATGTTTGAAGATGATGATACGTACCGTGGTATGCTGTTCCTCATTCAGGACGTATCGAATATTCGTCGTCTGGAGCGAATGCGCAGCGAATTTGTCGCTAACGTTTCGCACGAATTGAAGACACCCATTGCAGCGGTAAAAGGCTTTGCTGAGACGCTACTCAGCGGCGGTGTGAATGATGAACAGACAGCACGCTCCTTTTTACAAATTATTTATGATGAAAGTGAACGGCTCAATCGTCTGATCGGTGACATTTTGGAGCTGTCCAAAATCGAATCGAAGCGCTCGCCGCTTAATTTTTCACCGATTCATTTACAGCCGTTTTTCGAGACGATTCGGGAGATGCTGAACGCTTCGGCAGCGCAAAAAAATATTACGCTGGATATGCAGGTGCCGGAAGAATTGTTCATGGAAGCAGATGAGGATCGGTTGCGCCAGATTTTTGTCAATCTGATATCCAATGCGATAAACTATACACAGGATGGCGGTCAGGTACGTCTGAATGTGCACGAAATAGTGTCTGAGCAGGGCGAGGAACGCATCATCTTCGATGTGACCGATACTGGGATGGGCATCCCACGTAAAGACCTGCCGCGTATTTTTGAGCGGTTTTATCGAGTGGATAAGGCGCGTTCACGCAGTTCAGGCGGTACGGGCTTAGGACTTTCGATTGTAAAGCATCTGGTAGAGCTACATCATGGTGCGGTCACGGTAGAGAGCGAGGTTAATATCGGTTCTACCTTTACCGTAAATCTGCCGCTATTACAGGCAGACGAGGCTGAATAAGAAGCAATTTTAATGGCGCGATAACTGCTGGATAATCAAATTTGATATTTTTACACTGTGTTAACAAAATAGTGATATGCTGGTCACGGTGAAAGAAATGTAAACCCGAGTGGAGGTTATCATGACTAAACGATTGCTGGTCATTGAAGATGAATCAACGTTGTCCCGACTGCTTTCCTACAACCTGACCCAGGAAGGATACGAGGTGACGGTAGAAGATCACGGTAGTGCTGGATTGGAGCGTGCTCAAAACGAGTCGTTCGAATTGATCCTGCTTGATCTGATGTTGCCGGGAATGTCGGGATTGGATATTTTACGCAAGCTGAGAAGCTCCGGCATTCGCACACCGGTTGTTATTTTGAC
Source organism: Paenibacillus wenxiniae (assembly GCF_039822605.1). NCBI lineage: Bacteria > Bacillati > Bacillota > Bacilli > Caryophanales > Paenibacillaceae > Paenibacillus > Paenibacillus wenxiniae. The sequence goes on along the minus strand of NZ_JBCGUH010000001.1, from coordinate 605,686 downwards.
CGCGAAAAATGCGGAAGAAGAAGTAGTAGAAGGACTGAAGGCAGGCGCAGATGATTATATTACGAAGCCATTTGGCGTATCCGAGTTGCTTGCACGCGTTGCTGCTGTATTACGCCGTGCAACCGGACGTGAAGATCAGCCTGCGGATGAAGATGTGCAGGAAAGCCGAATCGAGCTTGGTGATCTGATGATCTATCCAGACAAGTACGAAGTCGCACTGGGCAGTCAGCAGATTACACTGCGTCCAAAGGAATTTGAAGTGCTGCTGTATCTTGCACGCAAACCAGGTGTCGTGATGACACGGGACGATCTGATGAACGCGGTCTGGGGTTTTGATTATATCGGTGGACAGCGTACCGTAGACGTACATGTTAGCTCATTACGTAAAAAGCTTGAATTAGATCCTGACTCCGTGCATATCGATTCGATCCGCGGTGTCGGTTATAAATTAGTTGTACGTAAGAAAGCAAGTGCTCCTCATTCCGGTTAACGGAGTGATGAGCACTTTTTTTCTAGTTCTATTTGACGAAATTAAACTGGGATAAATGTTTATATTACATATGTATGCAGAAATAATGCAGTTTATTTTACAATAATCGAGTAGTCTTTAGGGGTGAGTGATACTAAAGAACTAAGGAGTCGATATCATTGACTACTCAAGCCTTAAAAGAACGGAAACAAACGCCTATCGCTGAAACTTCGGAACCGACGGTAACTGATCGACAACCAGTAGCCTCCACTCCTACCTATACACAGCCTAACGATACTTCATCGCATCTATCTGTATCAGAGCAAACAGACATGCAGTATACAGATGGATCGACCGATGTATTGCCAATCGATGCAGCCAACCATTTGACAATAGCTACCGACAACGAGCCAGAGCGACAGCTGGTGAGCAATGAGCGCCCTCTTGCCACGAATGAACAAATTGCTCCTATTACGAACGAACCTGCACTTTTGCAGAATGTGGAAACAGTAGACGAAAAGCTAACAAAAGCACAAACAGAGGGGACTCAACCTGATAGCCATGCCATTGTAACGAAGCCGATGATGTCTACATCTGCGCTTACGTCGGTGCAATCGACATCGACGATCGAAGTCTCGTCGTCTCGGTCTTTGCCAGCATCGACAATTGCGAAGACAAGCACCACTGTTTCAACAAACCAAGCAAAAACGAACCCGGTACCAACCGCACAAACGAATTTAGCACAAACCAACACAGTAGAAAAAAATCAAATAACAGCCAGCACGATAGCCCAAAATAGTCCAACTCTCAAAACAGACACAGTACGCTTAACAAGTTCAACTATTCCATCTACAGCATCTACCAAAAATGTACCTGCAACAGCAGCTCAGTCAGCTACCCAATCCAACACGTTTGCAAAGCCGGCAACTCCAAATGGAATGACAGAGCCAAAGCGAACTATCCGTACAAGCACAAACAATACGACTGATTCGAGTAAAACTACCCATACGAAACACATTGGCGCTATGAGCAAGACGCCGAATACAACTATGAATGTGAGCAATACTACGCAGGCGAGCAAAGGGGCGAGTACAGCCGCGAATATGAGCAGTGCTGCCCATGTGAGCAAAGGGGCGAGTACAACCACCAATGTGAACAGTGCTACCCATGTGAGCAAAGGAACGAGTACAACCACCAATGTGAGCAGTGCTACCCATACGAGCAGAGCGACAAGCACAACCGCTAATATGAGCAAAAGTTCCCCTACCAATCCAACGCCGAGTACAACGAACAGTAACGCAACTAGCAAAATAAGCAATTCAACAGCCACAGCTAAAGATCAAGCACGCCTTACAAGTGTCCAAACGAATCCAATGTCAAAACCAGCACCCACATCAGAGGCTAAACGAACAATTTCGCCGATAATCAACACCAAAGCTAGCAGTCCTACACCAACTAGCATTCTACCAGCGAACGCCAACCAGATAAATTCCGTACCTAAAAGTACAATCCAGCCTAACGTTCCAGCTACAGCAACGAGTCGTACAGCTTTGACACCAACCAGCTCAGTCGCTGATCGTATCCGTCCAGCATCTAGCCGTACAAATGCGATCCCATCTTCGGCTTTAACTGTAGTCCAAACGTCAAGCACTGTGGCGCAAGCCCAAGCGCCAAGCGCTTCAAGTCAGGTGCCAATGCCCAACGCCCTTTTATCCAAATCAACATCGCCGTCACCAGCAGCCCAATCGATGCCTATGTCGTCTCAATCAAACGTTAATTCTACTTCCACATCATGGCTGGCAGAGCAACGCGTATCGCCATCGGAATGCGAACTGCATCATTATGTGATCGCTGTGCCGCAAATTCGTGATAAGGAAACATGTGGAGATACGCTGCAACGGTTCCGCGAGCAGCCAGAACTGCCTTGCGTCACGATCTGTAACGAGCATAATGAGCCGACTGGTCTGATTATGCGGGAGCAATTTTATCGGCGGATGGCCAGTCGGTTTGCAACCGAGCTGTATTATGGACGCAGTACAAGCCGATTTAGCCAGAACGAACCGCTGATGATGAAACTGACCGACCCACCGGCTGCTGTAGTCGATGCTGCGCTGGCACGTCAGGGCGAAGCCTTTTATGAATGTGTATTGTTGACGGATGGAAGTAAGCTTGCCGGTGTGATTACGATTCGTGATCTGATGGAGCTGTCCCGTCATTTACAAGCACAGGCGGAGCAGCAACGTGTGCAATCGTTGCAAGCTTCCTACACGTATGTGGAGCAGATCGGCCAGGCTGTTCGCACCGTTAGCGGTGCTGCGGATGAAACATCGCGCCAGCTAGTCGAGATTAAGGAGCGTACCGTTGCCGGTCATCATCAGCTAGCGGAAGCGAATCAACAATTCCGTCAGGCCCAGCAGCTAGTAAACAGTCAGCGCGTGCAGGCCGAACATATGCTGGAGCATACCGTACAGGCACGTAAAGTTGTAGATGATGTCGCTCAACTTGCCGGTCAGAGTAGCATGCTGGCACTGAATGCCTCGATTGAAGCCGCTCGCGCTCAGCAAGCTGGACGCGGTTTCGCGGTTGTCGCATCCGAGATGCGTTTGCTGGCAGAGCGTATCGCAGGCATGTCCTCGGATATTGCCCGTCTGCTGGGAAGCTTGAATGAAATGATCGGACAATCTGCTGAATCGAGTCAAACGGCAGAGCAGACGATGGATGCCAGTATGCTGCGCATTACGCAGGCAGATCAGCTATTCGCGGAGATGGCATCTGCTGCCGATCATGCCTCAGCGCAGGCGAAGCATTTGCATGGAACAGCCGGCGAAGCGAGCCGCTTAACGATGCTGGTGATGGATACATTGCAGCAGCAGGCGCAAAGTAAATCGGTGCTGCAATAGCGTATTTAAGTCTAACGAATACGTCTGGTTAAGTTTTACACTCCCTTTACAATTCGGAAGCTCACGCTTTACAAATATCCCGTATTATGTATAGATGTCAGCCGCTGTAGAAGGCGGCATAGCGTTATGAATATAGAGAAATCAGGGGAGTGTGACCTTGTGTCAGACATTATTCGTATCGAGCAATTAAACTTATACTATGAGAAGCATCATGCTCTTAAAAATATCGGACTTGGCATTAAAGAAAAAGCAGTAACTGCATTTATCGGACCATCCGGTTGTGGCAAATCGACATTGCTGCGTACATTAAACCGGATGAATGACATGATCCCCGGCACGCGCATCGAAGGCAAGGTGGAAATTGCTGGCGCAGACATTTATGGTGATGACGTGGAAGTTGAAGGCTTGCGTCAACAGGTGGGGATGGTATTCCAACAACCGAATCCATTTCCGAAATCGATCTTTGAAAATGTCGCCTATGGCCCACGCTTGCATGGCGTCAAATCCAAATCGGAGCTGGACACTATTGTAGAGCGTAGCTTGAAGCAAGCTGCGCTGTGGGAAGAAGTCAAAGACCATCTGAAAAAGTCCGCTTTCAGTCTGTCAGGCGGTCAGCAGCAGCGTCTATGCATTGCGCGTGCGATTGCTGGACAGCCCGATATTTTGCTGATGGACGAAGCAACGTCAGCGCTTGATCCGATCTCTACACTCAAGATTGAGGAATTGACCCAGGATCTGAAAAAGGAATACACGATCGTGATGGTGACGCACAATATGCACCAGGCGGCACGTATTTCCGATCAGACTGCCTTTTTCTTGAATGGAGAAATTGTAGAAGCTACCGATACAACGGAGATATTTTCCAATCCGTCCGATTCCCGTACAGAAGATTATATTTCTGGACGTTTCGGCTGACAGGTCATGCTTGACTTCTGCTCACGAATATCCAGCTTTTCCAAACAAGTTATCAGCCATAGGAGGATCATGTATGCCTAACCGGAAAGGGTTCGATGAAAGTCTGTACGAGCTTCGCGAGTTGCTCACTTCCATGGGAGACCATGTCATTGAAGCACTGCAAGAAGCAGTACAATCGCTGCAAACTAAAAATATCACACTGGCGAAAAGCGTCGTCGATAACGATTATCGCCTGAACGAAATGGAAGAAAAGATTATGGATATCGGCTCGCGCCTCATTATTACCCAGCAGCCGGTAGCAAAAGATCTACGTCGTATTATCGTCGCGTTCAAAATCTCCAGCGATCTGGAGCGGATGGGTGATCTGGCGCTTGATATAGCCAAAGTTACGTTGCGTTTGCAAGGTACAGAGCTGATCAAGCCGCTGAAAGACATTCCCCAAATGTCTGAAATCGTCGTGCAGATGATCGATGATTCGCTTCGTTCGTATTTGGACGAAAATACCGATCTTGCGCATAAAGTCGGTACGGATGATGATCAGGTCGATCATCTGTACAGCGGTATGATTCGCGAATTGCACGAATATATTAAAGAAAATGGATCGGATGGCCCGCAGGTGATGCTGCTCAATCTGACCGGTCGTTATATCGAGCGGATTGCCGATCACGCAACCAATATTGCGGAGAGCGTTGTCTACCTCGTTACAGGTACACGCCCTGATCTGAATAGTTAACACTGAATAGATAAACGCTGAATAACTAAACACTGAGTAGCTGAACGGAATTTTTTAGGCGTATATGCGCCATACATGGCGCGGTACAAATGGCGTCTGGCTTCATGATTGCAGGCGATGTTGCTGGTTGCTACGCCATAGGCTACGTCGATAACTGAAAAGATCCTATATCCCTTTTGCATGTTGCAGAACAGCAGGCACCGGAAACTTCTCCGGTGCCTTTTGTTTTGGAACGCAAGGGCTTGTGGTATCATAGAAGAAGGAAGAAAACGTCCTGTTTTTATAGGATATCGGTCCGCTTTTAACACAGTTATAGCGTACGGAAGCAGGAATCGCAGGCAACAAGAGACATCCACAATGACCTGCTTATCGCAACGGTGCAGACGGTACTTGTCCGCAGGCGCCAATCACAGGAGGAACTATGGACAAATTCATGTTAATAGATGGAAACAGTATTATTTATCGCGCATTTTTTGCGATGCAGCAGCCGATGACTACGTCGGCAGGCTTGCATACGAATGCGGTATATGGTTTTACGAATATGCTATTGCGCGTATTGGAAGAGCACAAGCCGACTCATGTAATGGTCGCATTTGATGCGGGTAAAATCACTTTTCGGCATAGCAGTTATGAGGAATACAAAGGTGGACGTCAGAAGACACCGCCTGAGCTATCCGAGCAATTCCCGTTACTCAAAGACTTGCTGACCGCGTTCGGCATTTCCCATTATCAGCTGGAAGGCTATGAAGCAGATGACATTATCGGTACATTGTCCCTGCAAGCAGAGCAAAAGGGTTGTGAAGTGCTCGTATTAAGCGGCGACAAAGATATGCTTCAGCTCGCCTCCGAGCATGTACGGATCGCCTTAACACGCAAAGGTGTTAGTGAAATCGAGCAATATGGCCCTGCTGAAGTGGAAGAACGTTATGGACTGACACCCGCGCAAATTATTGACCTTAAAGGCTTAATGGGTGATGCATCTGATAATATCCCGGGCATTCCGGGTGTCGGGGAAAAGACGGCGCTCAAGCTATTGCATCAGTTTGGAACGGTTGAATCCGTATTGGAAAATACCGATCAGCTGAAAGGCAAAATGAAGGAAAAGATCGAAACACATGCGGATGATGCGCGTCTGAGCAAGGAGCTGGCAACGATCTTCCGCGAAGTTCCTTTCGATGCAAGCTGGGATAGCATGAAATATGAAGGTATCCAGGCAGCAACAGCGGTAACCGCATTGCAAAAGCTAGAGTTTAAGTCCATTTTGCAGCGCTTGAATCTGAGCGATGTAGCCGCCCATCCCGATGCAACACTGGATGAACTGAATGCCGATGCGGAGAGTCATGTAGCACCGATGGAGGATCTGAAAGTGACGATGCTCGATGAACAGCATGTATCCGAGCTGGAAGCGGTGCTGAATACAGTGGACGTTGTGCATGTGGAAAGTCATGGCGATAATCCGCATCATGCGGAGCTAGTCGGCGTTCTGTTCGGTACACCGGAGGAATATTATTTCCTTACACCAGATGTATTAAAAAGCGATGCGGCGACGGCGATTCGATCATGGCTCGCCGATGACTCGATTCCGAAGCAAGGACATGATCTGCATCGCGCCGATCTGGTGCTATTCTGGGATGATATTGCTTTTGCCGGAGCTGCTTTCGATATCCAGATTGCCGCTTATTTGCTTGATCCGACTGAATCCGGTCAAAGTTTAAGCGCACTTGCTTCCAAATATGGGCTGCCTGTATTGTCAGAAGACGATAGTGTATTTGGTAAAGGTGCCAAGTACAAAGTACCGGAGCAAGACGTATTGAGCCAGCATCTAGCACGCAAAGCGGCAACGATTCGCCAGCTCGTACCACTACAACGTGATCAACTGGAGCAAAATGAGATGACACCGCTGTTCAGCGATCTGGAGATGCCATTATCTCGTATTCTCGCAGATATGGAAAAGCAGGGCGTAGCCGTCAATACAGATGAACTGCGTGCGCTCGGTAAAGAATTTGAACAGCAGATCAGTAAGCTGGTCGCGCACATTTATGAGCTGGCAGGCACGGAATTTAATTTGAATTCGCCAAAGCAGCTCGGTGAGATTTTATTTGATCGGCTTGGTTTGCCAGTGAAAAAGAAAACAAAGACAGGCTATTCGACCAGTGCGGATGTGCTAGAAGAACTGGCACCTTATCACGATGTGGTACAGTACATTTTAACGTATCGTCAGCTAGCGAAGCTGCAATCGACTTATGTAGAAGGTCTACTGAAGGAGATTCATCCAAAATCAGGCAAAGTGCATACGTACTTCCGTCAGACGATTACCGCAACCGGACGTCTATCCAGTCAGTTCCCAAACCTACAAAATATCCCGATCCGTCTGGAAGAAGGCCGCAAGCTGCGTAAAGTATTCGTACCATCTCAGCAAGGCTGGTCGATGCTGTCTGCCGACTATTCACAAATCGAGCTGCGTGTACTGGCACATATTTCCGATGATGCCGGCTTAAAAGATGCCTTTGTCCATGATATGGATATCCATACGAAGACAGCGATGGACGTATTCGGCGTTGCTCAGGAGCAGGTCGATAGCAATATGCGTCGTTCCGCAAAAGCCGTTAACTTTGGGATCGTATACGGTATTAGCGATTACGGACTGTCCCAGAATCTAGGTATCACAAGAAAAGAAGCAGGCGACTTTATTAACCAGTACTTCGACGTCTTCCAGGGCGTGCGTCGCTATATGGATGATATTGTCGATGAAGCGAAGCAGCATGGCTATGTCAAAACAATGCTGGAGCGTCGCCGCTATTTGCCAGAGATCCGTTCTTCGAACTTCAACCTACGCTCCTTTGCCGAGCGTACAGCAATGAATACACCGATTCAGGGCACAGCCGCCGATATTATCAAGCTAGCGATGGTGCATATGGATCGTGCCTTGAATGAACATGGACTCAAAAGCCGTATGCTACTCCAGGTACATGATGAATTAGTATTCGAAGTACCCGCAGATGAGCTGGAACAAATGAAGACACTAGTACCACAAGTCATGCAAGACGCACTAGAACTGTCCGTCCCACTCAAAGCAGACGTAAGCTACGGTGCCAACTGGTACGAAGCAAAGTAATATGATTATGTCTTGTCATTTAGTAAGCTAAGATGCCTACATCACGTTCAGAAACGCTAGAACGTGCATATAGATGCCTATATACGAACCACTATTTTATAAAACTGCGATATTACATCTGTACACAAATGAGTATGATGCAAGCATCACGTAACGGAGGGAAGGAAATAAGGGGAAAGGACGATTTTGGAGGGGCGGGAATCTTCATGTATTCCTAATCTAAAAGATTCCCGCGGCTCCACCTGAGTCCGTCCCCTTATTCCTTCCCGGAGTGGCTGCTGCTAATTGCACAAACTCATTCGTGCACACTCAAAGGAAAGGTGAACAACAATGCCGGAATTGCCAGAAGTAGAAACAGTCAGACGCACGCTGAACACCTTGATTCCCGGCAAACAGATCGAACGGGTAACCGTATCGCTGCCACGTATTATTCAGCGACCGGATGACCCGGCGCAGTTTGCCCTGGAACTGCAAGGACATACATTTGAAACGGTTGAACGACGCGGGAAATTCCTGCGCTTTATTTTAGATGGATTGGTCATGGTATCGCATCTACGAATGGAAGGACGTTATGGCGTGTATCATCAGGATGAGCCAGTGGAGAAGCATACCCATGTGATTTTCCATTTTACCGATGGTACAGAGCTACGATATAAGGATGTGCGTCAATTTGGCACGATGCATCTGTTCGCAACAGGTGAAGAGATGCAATCCAAACCATTGATGCAACTCGGCTTAGAGCCGCTTGATCCGCAATTTACGGATGAGCAGTTTATCGCAGTGATCAGCAAGCGTAGAACGATGATCAAGCCAGTACTGCTCAATCAAGCTTATGTAGTCGGAATCGGGAATATTTATGTGGATGAAGCGCTATTCCGTGCCGGTATTCATCCAGAGACGATTGCATCGGACTTGAGCCGTGAGCAGCTGATTCGTCTGCATGAAGCGATCGTGTCGACGCTTAGCGATGCGGTTGCCGCAGGTGGCTCGTCGATCAAATCGTATGTGAACGGTCAAGGGGAAATGGGTATGTTTCAGCATAGCCTGCGCATTTATGGACGCAAAGCAGAACCGTGTCAGGAATGTGGTACATTGATCGAGAAAACCGTAGTCGGCGGCAGGGGCACGCATTATTGCCCGGTATGCCAGCCTTTGCCAGCGCGTCAAAAAGCAATGAGGTGACAACATGAATATAGGATTAACCGGAGGAATCGCTACAGGCAAAAGCTCGGTCGCTGCATGGCTAGTAAAGCGTGGAGCAGCACTGGTAGACGCGGATCAGATTGCACGCGAGATTATGTTGCCCGAATATCCGGTGCTACAGCAGGTCAGCGAGCGTTTTGGTGCCGAGATGTTGTTGGCGGATGGGACACTGGATCGCAAGCGACTGGGCGCTCATATTTTCGGACGTCCAGAAGAACGTAAAGCGCTAGAGGAGATTACACATCCGGCGATCCGTCAGCTTATTCATGCACGGGTCGCAGAGCTGGAGCAGGCGGATCCTCAGCGTCTGGTCGTTGCGGATATTCCGTTACTGTATGAATCAAAAGGTGCATATACATTTAGCGAAACGATGGTCGTCTATGTACCGCGTAATATTCAGCTACGGCGACTAATGGAGCGCGATGGTCTGGACGAACAGCAGGCGTTACAACGTCTGGCTGCACAGATGGATATCGAGGAGAAGAAAGAGCGCGCAGATATTGTGATCGACAATAGCGGAACATGGGAGCAGACAGAGGAGCAACTGGAGCGTTATTGGACAGGAAAGGGATTACGATGAATAAGCTTAAACAAACCTTTCTACGTAAACGAATTTTGCTTCCGCTGTTCGCGATTGTACTCGTATTGATCTTATTTAATACACGCTGGCTATCGCTTATTTATCCAATTCAATATCGTGATGAAATTCGGAGCCATGCTTCGAATTACGCGGTAGACCCATATCTGATCGCGTCTATTATTAGAGTGGAGACGAATTACCAGCCAAGTATGGAATCGAAAAAGGGCGCACTTGGACTGATGCAGCTTATGCCAGATACCGCAACCTGGGCAATGGAAAAAGCGCATCTGAAAGATGTGACGCTGGATTCAGTCAAGCATGATGTGGAGCCGAATATTGAGCTGGGTAGCTGGTATATTAACAATCTGATGCAGCAATTCGGCGGCAACGAAGTTGCTGTGATCGCGGCTTACAATGCAGGTCCAGGCAAAGTGAAAAATTGGATCAAAAACGGCCAATGGGACGGTACGCTAGAGGATGCCAAAGATATTCCTTATGGCGAAACGAGACATTATGTGCAACGTGTATTATATTATTATAAGCAATATACCAAATTGTATGACCGATTTTGACAAGGCACAGCTGCCTTGTTACCTTTTCTGAATCATGCAGCATGTATAACGCACTTATAGACGAACAATAAATGTGATTTAAAACAACAAACAGACACACCAGATGAATGCACAAGCATTAGCAATGAAAGGAAGGTGACACAGCGGTGAAATGCCCCTACTGCGGTCACAATGGAACGAAGGTGCTGGACTCGAGGCCAGCTAACGATAACAAATCGATTCGCCGAAGACGGGAATGTGAAAGTTGCAGCCGTCGTTTTACAACGTTTGAAATGGTCGAAGTGACCCCGCTGATCGTGATCAAAAAGGATGGAAGCCGGGAAGAATTTAGCCGGGACAAATTGCTGCGTGGTTTGATCAGAGCATGTGAGAAGCGTCCGGTATCGGTAGATCAGCTTGATGCGATCGTGTCCGAAGTGGAAAAGAGCCTATACGCCACCGCACTGGCTGAAGTGGAAAGTCGTGCTGTTGGAGAGCTTGTCATGGAACAATTGTATCCGGTCGATGAGGTGGCATATGTACGCTTTGCTTCGGTCTATCGTCAATTCAAAGATATTAATATGTTTATGAAAGAGCTGCAAGGACTACTGAGCGACGATCCGAAGCATGATAAAAAGTCCAAGCGTGAAGCTCATACTAGCTCATCTGATTCACGTTCGGATGATCAAGATCGGGACAATGCGCAGCAAGAGTAGGATAGGGCACATTTATTAATTTGTACCTAGTTTAGTTCATTTGATACTGAATGGATAATGAGTAAACACATCTCAAAGCTTACACGATGATCAAACCGCTTGTACTGTTTACGTTCTCCATCTGCATATGAACAAGACAAGATAACATCATCGCTCTGGAGTAAGGAATCTACTCTGGAGCGATGATGTTTTTTACGCTGTTTTCGCATAGGATGTTCTTGATGACCGTTTGTAGTGAAGATAGGAGTAAAAGGTTGGGGAAAGGATGATAACTGTCTCATATGTGTCTGCTCTATACAAGTCGCCTAACATCCAAATATTAATACGTCGCGTTTAGAAAAGATATAATTATTTCCTTATCATTGTGTTCCTATTGTCCATATTTAAATCACGCTTGAATTAAGCACAGCTTATACATTGATATACATTTCTATATTGTTGGTGATCATTTTCAAAAGCACTACGTCATTATAATATTGCCCAATAAATGTATAAAAATACATAATAGAGATAGTAACATGAATCACTGTTTCATTTAAAAACAGCCAAGGAGATGATATTTTGTTTGATTTGACCAAGAAATCGATCAATATGATGCTCGTCGTCGCAACTCTGTTTTCGCTACTGACCCCTGTCGTTTCACCAACCCCGGTATCTGCCGCAGGCGATGCAGTTGTCAATTTGTCATCCACCAAGCAGTTGATTCGTGGTTTTGGCGGTATTAACCATGCACTGTGGGCAGGCGATCTGACATCTGCACAGCGTGATACTGCATTTGGTAATGGTAACAATCAGTTAGGCTTCTCGGTACTGCGTGTGTATATTGACTCTAACAAAAGCAACTGGGCAAAAGAGTTACCAACCGCTCAAGCAGCCGCAGCACGCGGTGCGATTGTATTTGCTTCTCCGTGGAATCCACCCGCTGAAATGGTTGAGACGTTTAATCACGATGGTGATCCATCCGCCAAGCGACTGCGTTATGACAAATATGCAGACTATGCCAAATTTCTGAACGAGTTTGTAGCATACATGAAAAGCAACGGTGTGAATCTGTATGCGATCTCTGTACAAAATGAACCGGATTATGCGCATACATGGACATGGTGGACACCACAGGAAATGCTGCGTTTTATGAAAGAAAATGCAGGTTCGATCAATGCGCGCGTGATCGCGCCCGAATCGTTTTCGTATTTGAAAAATATGTCTGATCCGATTCTAAACGATCCGCAGGCACTGGCGAACATGGATATTCTCGGAACGCATACATACGGGACATCGTTCAACAACTTCTCGTACCCATTGTTCCAGCAAAAGGGAGCCGGAAAAGAATTGTGGATGACCGAAGTGTATTACCCTAACAGCGATAACAATTCTGCCGATCGTTGGCCAGAAGGTGTCGACGTAGCTTACCATATGCACAAAGCGATGGCCGTCGGCAACTTCCAAACCTATGTATGGTGGTACATCCGTAGACAATACGGACCGATGAAAGAAGACGGTACGATCAGTAAACGCGGCTACAGTATGGCACACTTCTCCAAATTCGTGCGCCCAGGCTACACTCGCGTTGATGCAACAGAAAGTCCAAACAATAACGTATTCGTATCTGCGTACAAAGGCGACGGTAAAGTCGTTATCGTAGCGATCAACAAAAACAATTCGGCAACCAATCAGAACTTCGCCCTGCAAAACGGTAGCGTATCCAAAGTGTCCTCCTGGACAACCGATGCGAGCCGTAATCTGGCACCAGATTCTGTGAACACGTCGGGTTCGTCGTTTAGTGTAAGCTTGCCTGCACAAAGTGTAACTACGTTTGTTGCTGATTTGAAATAAGACGTTACCTGGCAGTCGAGTTCACCCGGGTAATTTATCCAAGTAATGAAGAAACTATTTACAGCAAATTGCAGCATGAGACTGAGCTTGAAGTTAAAGTGGGAAATGAAAGTCAATTGGAAAGTGAACATGTAATTTACTGTGTACGCTTAGAATCAACAGGCAGAGACGGGGAATGGGATCAAGAGGTATGGACCCATTTGAACTTGAAGGCATAGGTATTAGGTATAAGTTGAAAAATAATGGAAAGCCGTCGATTCGCACTTTGTATGCGTTCGGCGGCTTTATTAAATAAATGGGAGCGGAGTAGATTGGATAAAGTTCTATTTCTGAACCTATACGGAGCATATAGAAATATGTAATGTAACCCTCCAGTACCTTGCCTAACCCCCATTTAAAATCTGGTTTACTGTATCTTATCAAAACATAACTGTAACACATAATCAATTCATCTCTGCTGTACAATATCCTAATTCGCATGTAACATCTAAAGCCATTGTATCGTAGTCAACGTACCCGAAATACGATATGAATTTGAGTAGTTAGTCTTGATGGAGTGATGCTGAATAGTGACAGGCAGTAAAATCAAAGAGCTGTAAAGTTAAACACAGGTAACCAAGTTAATATCACGATGAACTATATACACATAATATTTTATACGATTAAGATAAATGTGCCAAAGCATACAAAAAAGCACGTAAACGACGAATCGATTACGTGCTGGTTATAAGCATATGGTGCGGTCGAGAGGACTCGAACCTCCACGGGGGTAAGCCCACACGGACCTGAACCGTGCGCGTCTGCCAATTCCGCCACGACCGCAAGCAATATGTAACTTCCCGTTCCTCTTGGTGTGTGGTTCATGATGTGAGACAGGAAGTGGTGAAAGAATCACCGTATTTAAGATACTACTACATATCGAGATGAAGTGCAACAATTTTATTGCTTCGCGACATAGGCTCTGTACAATTGATGGACTGTACGAATGTTATTGTTTCAGCATGTACGCTCCATACAGGTGATGGAATACAAGAATGTTATTGTTTCAGCATGTACGCTCCATACAGGTGATGGAATACAAGAATGTTATTGCTCCAGCATGTACGCTCCGTACAATTGATAGAATACAAGAATGTTACTGCTCTAGCATGTACGCTCCGTACAATTGATAGAATACAAGAATGTTACTGCTTCAGGATGTATACTCCATACAGGTGATGGAATAGACGAATATCACTGTTTCAGATGTAGACTCCGTACAACACGATGGAATGCAAGAAGGCTGCTGTTACAACATGTACGCTCTGCACATCAGTTTGCGTAAACACCTTGCTTTAAAAGGACTGCACATTGTGCATAAATCGTGTACTTGGCGTTAAGATGTTTGGCCAGACAGTTTATCTGCAATCGTTTGGATGACGTATGATTTGGCAAGCGGGGTGTCATTGAAGAAGCCCGGATCAACGATATACACATGTCCATTTTGTACGGCTTTCAGTCCACTCCATGCTGCACTGTCTGCTGATGATTCCATACGCTTGCTCAGAGCTGCTACGGTATCTTCCTTTTCGCTTGTTGCAATAAACAGGGTGTCGGGATTCATTTGTTGGAGCTGTGCCATCGTAATAGTAGTCGATGCTGCACCTGCTGGAATACTTTCTGGCGCTTTCAGTGCCAGATCCTGATACAGTACCGCACCTGTGCCTTGCTGCGAGCTACCGTATACTTGCAGTGTATTGCCCTTCATCATCACCGCTGCGGTTGTGCCTGGATTTGCTGCGGCAATGGTGCTCTTCGCACTATTGGAGTCTTTCTGGTAAGCATTCATATATTGACGTGCGATCGTATCGCGGTCAAGGAATGTGCTGTACATATACAGTTCACTACGCCAATCGAGTGTTGGATCGATATAGACAGTTGGAGCGATTTTGGACAGGGCATCATAGGCCGTGCGATCGCTACTGTCGGTAAAGATCAGATCGGGTTTTTGCCCGGCGAGTGCAGACGGATCAAGTGAACCATTCGATGTCTCAATCAGTGTCAGGCTGTCGCGCTGTTCCTGGTTAGTGTAAGGTGGGAATACATAGCTTCCACCGGCTGGTTTGGCTGCCAGCGACACATTCGCATCGAGTGCGTTCAAGTAATCCATCGCCAGCTGGTCAGTCACAGCGATCCGTTTGGGTGAGATTGGCACATTGACCATCTGTCCGAATGAATCTCGTACCGGCATCACCTTAATCCCATTCGGATTAAAAATATCGGCTCGCGTCTCTTTCGGCTGTCCACAGGCTGTCAAAAAAACAAGTAATAAGGCAAGACCCAGTCCTGCCTTTGCTAAAGCTGAATACTTCAACGATATTCGCCTCTTTTCGTGTGTATCGATAGATCCGGCAAGGAAAGTGACGACGCATCATAGAAATGCGTCGTCAAGAAGTCGCACATCCCTTTATCCGGCTCGTTATCTTAAAATATTCGATAACATTATTATACCAGTTGTATAGGAATGGAAGTCAACGCAGCAAGCGAACTGTCACGGGGTTGTCACAGAGTGGGGTTGTGGGAGTGAGGATTGGAATTGAATGTAAGGGTGAGAGTGGGGAATACGTGAGGGTGGTAAAATGGATTTGGTTTATAAAGTAAGATAATTGAAGCAGTAAGAGCAGTAAGAGCAGTAAGAGCAGTAAGAGCAGTAAGAGCAGTAAGAGCAGTAAGAGCAGTAAGAGCAATGAGAGAAATAAGAGCAGTAGTTTTGCAGAAATATGATGGAGTGGCTTGTTGAACTATAAAGGAAATAGAACACAAAGCAGGCATGTGATGGAGCAATTGGATGCAAGAAAAAGCTCAACAGAATTGGAATTTTCTATCGAATGGTTAAAATATTGACTCGCAAATTTCAGCATGATATATTAAAGGAGTTGATTCATTGGAGTCATACATAATTATACCGCGTGGGGCCTTAGCTCAGCTGGGAGAGCGCATCGCTGGCAGCGATGAGGTCAGGGGTTCGATCCCCCTAGGCTCCATATTTAAACAATCCTTGTGTAACAGGGATTGTTTTTTTTTGCCTATTTGAGCAGTTAGTGGATTAAGATTTATTATGCGAATGGGAATCTATACGAAAGCAAGATCTAAATTTCTAGGTTTTATCAGAATGAGATCAGATTTACTTGAGTTTAATGAAAAGTATAAAAGTAAAAGTATAAAAGCCTATGTTTATTCAAAAGAAAATAATTTTTCTTTCTTTTTTTGTAAGCGCTTTAAATTTCTATAGACAATTACGACTCAAACGGTATATTATTTCTGCTAGAAACAATTTTATTGTCAAAGTATACAAACCGATCTCCACCCTAATCTCCACCCAATAAACTACCTGCTCAAGCCATCTCACCTTGAATCTTAACCTTCCCCAACACTTGAGCACCACGAGAGGACTGTCAACCGTATGAACTTCACTGAAACAACGATCCCATCCTTCGACGGCACCAAACTGTATTTCAGTACGAACATCGTCCCGAATGCCAAAGCATCAGTCGTCATCGTTCACGGTTTATGCGAGCATGCTAGCCGCTATGATTACTTGACCGAAAAGCTCAATACTCGCGGCTTTAACGTTTATCGTTTCGATCATCGCGGTCATGCGCGGTCGGAAGGGAAGCGTGTTTACTATAGCGATTTTCATCATCTGATCGACGATGTGAATGCGGTCGTAGAATTAGCTTTGCAGCAAAGTGGAGAACTGCCAGTATTCGTAATCGGACATAGTATGGGCGGCTTTGCAACTTCTTCCTTTGGCACCAAATATCCGGGTAAAGTAAAAGGTATCGTCCTATCCGGTGCACTCACTCGTTACAATACACAGGTAGCAGGTAGACTGCCGATGGAGTTTCCCGCAGGCACCTATATGCCAAACGAACTTGGCGATGGCGTATGCAGTGTGCCTGAAGTTGTAATCGCTTACGCGAATGATATGCTTGTTGAAAAGGAAATATCCGTCGAGCTATTTAACAGTTTAGGCGAAGGGGTAGGCTGGCTCAAAGCACATGCGACTGCGTTTGTGGAGCCAGTGCTTGTCCTGCATGGAGCAAATGATGGACTCGTCAGCGAACTCGATTCACGCCAATTCTACGGGGAAATCGGTTCAACCGATAAGACGCTAAAAATTTATGCCCACCTTATGCATGAAATTTTTAATGAAACGATTCGTGATGAAGTGATTGAAGATACGATTAGCTGGATTGAAAAGCGCGTCTAATTTCGATACACTCGGAAAAAGTAAATTCTACAAAAAATAGTATGCTTCAAGTGCGGTTTGAGTCATACTTTTAGAGCCAGAGCCAGAGCCAGAGCCAGAGCCAGAGCCAGAGCCAGAGCCAGAGCCAGAGCCAGAGCCAGAGCCAGAGCTAAAAGCTAGATAGAATATTACTGGAGACGATCATGCTGAACATGAAAGGGGTTCCCCATGAAACTCGATTGGATGGGTAACCATCGAACATTGATTGAGAAGATTATCAGGTACGGCAATGCGTATTCGAACACGTACAAGCTACAGCGCAGCTATGGTACGGATGTGCTGTTCTCCGCAGCACAGATTCAGACGCTAGAATATATTTTGGAAGCTGAGGATCAGGACGAGAAAATGTCGGAGATGGCAGCCCGTCTTGGTGTGAGTCCAAGTACGTTTTCCAAAAACGTCAAAAATCTCACCGAAAAGGGACTACTGGAAAAGTATCACTTGAGCGGCAACCGGAAGGACATCTATGTAAAGCCATCCGATAAAGGGCGAGAGGTGTACACGGAGTATACACGATTCGTACAAGAGCTATGCTTTGATGAGCTGTTCAAGCATGCCGATAAGATTACGGAAGCGGATAAAGCAAGTTTTATACGCATTCTGGATTTGCTTGCCGATGTGCTAGTCTGGTATGGTGAGAAAGAGCCGCCTGCGCGCAAGTTGGTCAAGATTGAGCAGGTTAAAGAGTAGCGTTTCGAACAATTAATAAACCATCGTTATGTTTACTGCAATTTGTATGATCCCTTCCAGATCTATAGTGAAAAGACCGCATGCTACCATGTGGTCAATAGTAGTATCCCCTCAAGGTAGACAGTGAGAAAAGACCTCATAGTACAATGAGATCAACACTAGAAACTGGAGGGGATTTTTTATAGCTAAAAGGACAACCCTTCCATTAATACAGCGCACAAAATAGCGCACAAACAAAACGGCCTTTCCCCAAAAGAGTTTTTGGAAAAAACCGTCGCTTGAGAAACCGTACTTTTTTAGTATCTATTGGACAGGGCTAACACTTATTTGGTGGGTGCTTGAACGTACTGATGGCCACTGGATTCCATTTTGGTATATTATTTTAGATTGTGGTGTATGGCTTTAGCAAGACTTATATCGTAAACCATAATATGGGATCGCTTTTCATCTGTAACTTGTATTTACATTAGCGCTCCTCAGTCGCAAGTGGGAAGGTAGCCAGGAATTTAGCTGCTGCTTGTTCATACCATTCTTGTTGCGGAATCCATGCCCCTTCGTATTTCATATAAACTGAAAATAAATTCAAATTCTGATCATACGCCTCAATCGCTGAAGTTTGCGTTTGTTCAGAACCAGACATCTTGCTATCCAAATGCCAATCTACATAACCATGAATATATAAATGTTTATTGCTATTTTGCATCGTATAGATCACATTTTCACTATGGCCGTTAACATGAATATGTTTGGCCGCCGTTGCTTTTGGACTTGTTCGACCTGCATTCCAATTGTTATGCACCATTGAAATATAACCATCATCTATAGCACCAGCTGTTGCATGCAAATAGACTACTGGTTCAGGATTTGTTTCTCTTATATCGGCATACAAACCATCCAAACGGCGAGTTAAAAAGGCAAGGTTATCATTGATCTCTTTTAAAAGTTGAGGCTGACGGAGCAGTTTTTTATTTAGATATTTAAATCCATTGAGATAATCGGATACTTGCGGTGCGACTATGGCTAACATAGGATCACTTTCAACCCTCAGTATGACAGTGTCTAATTGTTTTTTAGTTTGATGTATATAATCATTTAGATAGTTTTCCATTTCGTCTAAAGTTGCATCTACAGCAGCCCGCTCTAAAGCAATCGGTTGGGAAGGGTTAGCTAACGAAATGATTTGATAATAGGATACCCATTTGTTTTTCATAGAGGGTGGGAAAAATTTTAAATGATTTCTAAACTCTGCTAAACGTGGCATTACATCGTCTTTCATCACATGTTCACTCACACTGTCATAAAAAATAGTTGTTTCTTCCTCTTCTGTATCTATAACAGGGTTTAACGCTAGCTTTTGTAATATATTACTTACGATGTGGCCGATTTGTTGTCTGGCTAGCTCTTTATTTTTAACAAAAGAGACAGTTAGATTATGCTCATCAATTTCTTGTTGTAATATAGCAGTAAATAATAGATGATCTACGTTATACTGAGCACAAACATGCAATATTGTTTTTTTAACATCTAGTTGTTCAAAAATGGTAAGCAGGTGCTCGGTTGTTGCGGTTTGGTCATCTATAATTAATTTGCGCTGAATAGGAACGAATTGAAGTGGAGCAGCAGCAGAGGGGATCGATTTGGACAACATTTGGGCTATGGCTTGATTACCGATTTGCTTTTGTAAATGAGGAAGAACTAACGGAGAAGTTGGCATAAGCACAGGATTTGTAAGGTCTTGCGTCAACATCTGTCGTGTCACTGCTTGTAATTGGACGGGGATAGACGTAGTAGGAACGGATCTAGGAGTTTGGAGATAGGATGATCGTTTGGAAGAATGATCTTTTTTGGGAGATCGTTCAGTATACATACCTGGGGTTCCTCCTCATTTTAAAATGCCTATCGTATCCGTTAGTACATCGTAGGTTTGATCATTATTCTTAATCGTATTGTCAGATTGTGTTCTGATTGTATCATATCGCAGCACTGTATGTGCCGATAATCATCGATGTTCTTATCCTCCAAAATGCTCGCCCGCTCACCTGATACAGCTGCTCTATATCTGGTTCTCTTTTTGTGCTAATGGCTAATAACGTTTAATATGGAGATAGACGATAGGAGGTAGCTATTTATGTTGAAACGAAAGCCGTTCATTGTCTGTCTCACCGCCTTAATGCTGATGACGTTTGTTCCGATAGGAGGGCGAGTAGAAGCGGAGCAGTCCTTTTCTTCGTCACCGCTGTTGAAAATAAATGAATATGCGGTGCTGTTCACAGCGCCGGTATCCCCTTTTATTGATTCGGCTGGACGAGCACAGGTTCCGCTGCGCTCGGTGGGCGATTTACTTGGCGCACAGGTAACTTATTTTCCACAGGGTCGCTCGGCTACTATTGCACTGAACAGTCATTTGTTGACATTAACGCTCGATTCGAAGCAGATTCGCGCAGATGGTCGTGTCTATACGATGGATACCGTGCCGGTGCTGCGTAACAATTCCGTTTATATCCCGATTCGTGTGCTGATCGACCGTTTGCAGGTAAATGGTACATATCGCAATGGTATTATTGAATTGCAGGATCGTCGTTATATGCGCAGCATTCCGCCGCTATTATCTGATTGGAGTGGTCGTTTGGCGTCTTACCAGACTGCGCGTGCGCTGGATGTGCGCTCGTATCATTTGAACTGGAATGCAGATACCGCTCAGGGTGGTCGTTGGACAGGCAAATTGCAGGTGACTGCTCGTAATATTAGTCGGAATACGATGAACAGTGAGTTGAATTATTTTCAGCCGATTGTACAGTATGAAGATGGCAGTACACAGATCGGATTTGATTCGGTGCACACGCCGATCTCTGTACCAGCAGGTACGCTCGTGAATGTGACATGGACGCTGGAAGGTACGAAGACACCGCAATATATATTGTTGCGTAATTATGCGTAAAGCTCATCTGTATGCTGTGTAGCAAGTGAACAGAATTATACGTCATACTCGTTCGCATAGTCTGCTGACATATTGCACATAAGGCGGGTCTTCATAGCATGTGAACAAATCTATGCAAATAAATGGATATGTTGAGCGATACGATCTGCAAATTCTCATTCTGCCTGATATAGAACGATGTGTAATCACTAGCAGGCATAGTCTGCTGACCCGGTTGCGCGTAAAGGGAGTCTATTGTACAGGGCGTGTTTGCAGTTACGATCTTGAGGATGCCTTGCAGTTATGATTTGGAGGCTGCGTTATAGTAATCTCACATTCAAGAAATAATAAAGCGATGGAATCTGTCATATGCTTGTACGGCATACGGTTCCATCGCTTTTTGATTGTTCCGCAATAGGTTATCACGAATAGTGTAATCGACCTCTGTGTGATTAGAGGAACACCTCCAAATGTAAAAAAATTCATATCATTCTGTATAAGAATACGGAATGAATTTTGAGTTTAAAAAATAGAAGTTAAAATAAAAAGAAAGCGCTTGCCAAATGATAAAATAGGTGTTATTCTAACTTTGGGATTGTTACTGAAAAGGCAAAACCCAGTACATGTATAGCTTTGTTGAAGCTTGTCTACATGTGTTGGGTTTTGCCTTTTTGTTTTCCAGTCCTGGCAGGTACGGCTTGGTCACTGCCTATTCCATATAAGGAAAGAGTGATGCAACGTACAGTAGGTTGTCAAAGCAAGACAGGGGAGAAGTCGCTGTTCTCACTGTTCGCCCTCAGGTTCTTGGAAGATTGCGAATGAATCAAAGAACACAATCAAACACGAGCTAAAGGACCCTGCTGATGTGATACTTCAAGCTGTAACTGAACTTTTGTCCGGCATCTGAGTCCTCGTGCAAAATTATACAGGATAAGGAGGGCAGCTTGGATGATTATCCAAAAGATATTTAACAACAATGCGATCATTGCCAGTGATCCAGGTAAACGTGAATTTGTCGTTATGGGTCGTGGAATCGCTTTCAAAAAAAGTGCTGGCGAACCGGTCGACAAAAGTTTGATCGAGAAGATTTTTGTGCTCCAGCAAAAGGAGGCGTCCGAGAAGTTCAAGCTGCTGCTTGAAGATGTGCCGCCGGAATACATTTCCGTCTGCTACGATATTATCGAGTACGGAAAGAACAATCTGGAAGTCACGCTTAGCGATTACATCTATGTCACACTTACCGATCATTTGAACAATGCGATGAAAATGTATGAAGACGGCATTTTTAATACGAATCCGCTAAGCTGGGAAATTCGTCGCTTTTATCCAAAGGAGTACAGGGTTGGGGTTAAGGCGCTGGAGTTTATCGAATCGATGCTAGGTAAAAAGCTACCGGAGGACGAAGCCGCGAATATTGCGCTTCATCTGGTCAACGCCGAGCTGAACGGTTCCAGCAGCAAGTTTCACAATGTAGCCGTACAGGCAGAGAAGATTCAGGATATTTTGAATATCATCAAGTATACGTACAATATTGAGCTGGATGAGCAATCGATCAGCTACGAACGATTCATTACGCATCTTAAGTTTTTCTTTCAGCGTCTATTGCAGGCGCAGAAGCGCTGGCTGGAAGATGATTTCTTACTTCAGCAGGTGAAAAGTAAATACAGACGAGCTTATAACTGTATGCTCAAAATTGAGAAGTATCTGGATACCGAACTGACAGATGAAGAAAAGCTGTATCTGACGATTCATATCCAGCGCATTACAAGCGATACCACCGAATAAAATCATCGGATCGTTACTGGTCGTGCAGGCGAAACCAAGTTCAGAATCGTCACGGGTCCTGCCCGTGTGGACGTTCTGTTTGGTTTCGCCTTTTTATATGGTATTCATAAAGGAGGAAGAACGATGAAGTACGAACAATTAGCAAAAGACATTATTCAAAACGTTGGCGGCAAAGAAAATGTAAATAGTCTGACACACTGTATTACACGTCTGCGTTTCAAATTGAAAGACGAAGGCAAAGCGAATACCGATGTATTGAAAAATATGGACGGTGTAGTCACCGTTATTCAAAGTGGCGGTCAGTATCAGGTCGTCATCGGTAACCATGTACCTGAAGTATATGCTGATGTGAACACCGTAGCCGGTCTGGGTGGCGATTCCTCTGCCGCAGCCGACACTTCCGGTGAGAAAATGAGTCTGTTTAGTCGCTTTATTGACCTGATCTCTGGCGTATTCGCTCCGATCCTCGGCGTGCTGGCAGCAACAGGTATGATTAAAGGTTTAACTGCTCTGTTCGTATCGATTGGCTTGCTGACAAACACTTCCGGTACGTATATCATTTTAAATGCCGTTGGTGACTGTCTGTTCTACTTCTTCCCGGTCTTCCTCGGTTACACAGCGGCGAAGAAATTTAATATGAATATATTTATCGGTATGGCCATTGGTGCAGCGCTTGTCTATCCAACACTAACCGCTGTATCGGCGGGTGAGCCACTGTATACTTTGTTTGCAGGCACACCATTCCAGTCTCCAGTACACATTACATTCCTGGGTATTCCCGTCATTCTGATGACGTATTCATCCAGTGTTATTCCAATCATCCTATCTGCTTATGTCGGCTCCAAAATTGAAGGATTTTTCAAACGTGTCATTCCAAGTGTCGTCAGAACATTTATGGTTCCATTTTGTACATTGTTAATTACGATTCCGCTGGCGTTTCTGATCATTGGCCCTATCGCAACATGGGCAGGTCAATTGGTAGGTGCTGGTATTCTGGCTGTATACAACTTAAGCCCAATCGTAGCGGGTCTGTTGCTAGGTGCGTTCTGGCAAGTATTCGTTATTTTCGGTCTGCACTGGGGCTTCGTGCCAATCGCCATCAACAACCTGACAAATATGGGTTCCGATCCAATTCTGGCAGGGATGTTCGGGGCATCGTTCGCACAAACCGGTGTCGTCCTTGCGATTATGATCAAAGCTAAAAGCAAAAAGCTCAAATCACTGTCGATCCCAGCATTCATCTCTGGTATTTTCGGTGTTACCGAGCCAGCGATTTACGGTATTACACTGCCACGTAAAAAACCATTTATTCTTAGCTGTATTGGTGGTGCAGTCGGTGGCGCGATCATCGGTGCAATGGGTACAAAAGCATATATTATCGGCGGTCTGGGCATTTTCGGTATTCCTTCTTACATCGGTCCAGACGGCTTTAACACAGGCTTCTATGGCGCAATCATCGGTATGATTGTCAGCTTCATTCTCGGTTTTGTACTCATGTTCTTCACCAAATTGACAGACGACGAGCCGGAAACAGGCAAAACAGAACCATCCAACACCGATGTACTCGTTAAACAAGAAACAGTATTCAGTCCGATGAAGGGCGAAGTTATCGCTCTATCTCAGGTGAAAGATGAAGCGTTCTCGACAGGCGCACTCGGCAAAGGAATCGCCATCGAACCGATCGAAGGTAAAGTGTACTCACCGGTAAATGGTGTACTCACTTCACTGTTCTCTTCCGGCCATGCGATTGGCATTACAAGCAATAACGGTGTCGACATTCTGATCCACGTTGGTCAGGATACAGTCAAACTGAAAGGTAAATATTTCACGCCACAAGTCAAACAGGGCGATACGGTCAAAAAAGGCGATCTGCTGATGGAATTTGATGTCGAAGCGATCAAAGCAGCAGGCTACGTGCTCACCACACCAGTTATTATCTCCAACTCCGGTAACTATCTGGACGTCATCGAAACGGGCAAAAAGTCCGTCGGTTACCAGGAAGATCTGTTAACGGTCGTGATCTAAAACAAGATGAAAGCATAGTGTAGAAACGATAATTGTCATCATCATCATTTGCTTATAAAGGATTTGAAAATTGTAGGCGGTAAGTGAATACATGATCATCATGCGTCCAGGATACACAGCAAACATGCGGATCAATACGTTATATGAAGATGATCTTATTTTATCCAATAACTGAATAACCGAATAATCGAGTAATCGAAAACAAGCTTCGCCGTTAGCCATCTGTAACCGCAGATGATACGGTGAAGCTTGTTTGATTTATCCATTTTCCGATTATGCTGATCTATAGTAAATACTTAAGCTTGATATGTATATAGGTGTATGTCATGAAGTGTGCCCATGTTCAAATCTCACCTTGTTTAATAGGGAAATATATATTTTTAAAAGTGACAGTTAACATTACATGAATCTTTTCCTCGTATTGCGTTAATACAGTTACCTTATGATGTTCAAGGTGCAATTAATCGAGATCGAGGAGGACATGTTTGACATGAAATTATCCAAATCAAGCGTGATTGGACTTTCCATCACCTTATCCGTATTTACAGGTTCGATCGGAGGTAGCTATGCAAACGCAGCTGCTATTCCATCATCCATCACCCCGGTGAAGCCGGAATGGGGCTACGTTGTAGATACATATAAAACGAATACGAAAGATCATTCGACTCCGGCTTCCAATTCGATCATCGGTACGCTGTCTGGCTTCAACAAGCTATGGACACCCGGACAAACATGGGATTCCGGTACGATGCTAAATCAAAAGCTGCTCCAGCAAAATATTCAAAAGGTGATCAATATCGCGCAGAAGCGTACAGCGGAACAGGAAGAGCGCGCCTATCTGGACGATCGTCGCAATCAGAGTTATAGCATTATGGAAGGTATGGGTAAGCTGACCGATGTGTATCGTAAAGATGCAGGAGCGACAACAACGATTACCGAAGTGCCTGCCGATGCGACAACGCAAAAATACGATGATGGCGGTAATGACGCAGGTGATCCGAATTCCAAGCTTGGCAGTGTCGTCAGTCTGGTGAAAAAGCTGCGTGGCGATTATTCGTCCAGCAATCCGTCGAAAGCTTATTTTAACTATAAACGTCCATTCCGTTGGAGTCCGGAAGCTTCGGTCATCCCGACACTGGTGCCACAGATCAAGTCCGATCCAAGCACAGATGGCGGATATCCAAGCGGTCATACAAATGCAGCGTATCTGTCTGCCATCGCGATGGCATATGCGTATCCAGAACGTTATCAGGAACTGCTCACTCGTGCTTCGGAGCTAGGCAATGATCGTATTATCGCTGGTATGCATTCTCCATTTGATGTGATGGGTGGACGTGTCATGGCAACAGCGCTGTCGGCGGCAATTTTGAATGATCCCGACAATAAAGAACTGAAGCAGCAGGCCTATGCACAGGCGCAGCAAGTATTAAAAGGTCAACAGGGTACAGCAACCGATCGTTTTAGCAACTATTCATCGAACAAGCAAGCCTACACCGAGCGTCTGACCTACGGTTTTCCACAGGTAACTGCAACGAACGAAGCGGTTTCTGTTCCCAAAGGGGCTGAGGTGCTGCTGGAAACCCGTTTGCCGTATTTGAATGATGCACAGCGCCGCTGGGTGCTGGCAACAACAGGTCTGGCTTCCGGTTATCCAGTGTTAAATGATCCAGAAGGCTGGGGACGTCTGAATTTGTTTGCCGCCGCAGATGGATTTGGTGCTTTTCCGAATGATGTAACCGTAACGATGGATGCGGCAAAAGGCGGCTTTAATAGCAACGATACATGGCGCAACCCTATTTCCGGTCAAGGCGGTCTGACTAAGAAAGGGAGCGGTACGCTTCATCTGGCAGGCAAAAATAGCTTCACAGGCAACACACATCTGCAAGCAGGCACACTGGACGGTCAAAACGGTTATGCATTTGGACGTGGTAATGTGTCTAATGAAGGCGGCGTATTGTCAGAGAACGTGAATGGCTGGCTCGTAATCGGTGGCGACTACAAGCAGTCTTCCAAAGGTACGTTGGAGCTGAATATCGGTAGCAAAAATGATTTGCTCCATATCCAGGGTACTGCGATGTATGGTGGTAAGTTGAAGCTGAACTTTACGAACGGTTATATTCCTGCTAATGGTAGCAAAATCATCATTAGCGCATCTACTGTTAAACACGGTCAATTCACTTCGGTAGCGGTAACAGGTCTGCCAAAAGGCTATAGTGTGAAGCCGATCTATAGCAGCACCAGTGTAAAGCTGCAAGTGGTGGCGAAGTAAGTTGAAGTGTTGTGAAGGCTTGCGTGTGACTGGCATATAGTTAGGTTTTATAAAAATAAAATAAGGCATATAGGAGGATATTACTTCTTATAATGATGGAATGCTCGCCATCTGGACGTATTTCTCTTCATAAGGATGTAGTGACTCCACATGTGAACAGATTTCTCTTTATACAGATGTATTGGCTTCATCCACGTATGAGCTTTGATTTATTGGTAAGAATGTAATGCTGCTCCTATGAGGGTATCCATCCTTATTAAGACTCTATATTTCCTTGTAAAAATCAAAATCTCCCTGATCGTATGTTCACCATGCAGTCAGGGGGATTTTGATTTGTTTATCGACTTTGATAGACTGGATGAGTATGGAAGAGAATGGAGAGCAAGATTGAATTGTTCATGATCAGTATGATTCGAGCGAGCAGGCGATAGAAACGAAACCATCTGCCTCTGAATCGTAGATAAACGTAAAAGCATCCATTAAACACGAAGCAACTCCGATCATAAAGCGATATAAAATCACTATACTGAATGATATGTATTAGGACGGTGTACGTAAATTGTTTTTGCTAATGTTAAGGCAGACATTATTCTACCAAGCAGACGCTAATAAGCAAACTAAACCCAATCTGCGAAACGGACTACAGTAAACGAACTACACAAAACGAACTACACAAAAGGAGGATCATCATGTCTTATGAATATGTGCAATACAAGCTAATTAGTGGCAATACGACATATTTCAATGAAAGTCTGAACGCTTCATTATTTCGAGAGTTAATCGGTGAACTGGAGCTGTATGATTTTGTAGTGCTGGAGCCTTCGGTTCCGTTAGAAAATAGTATATATTTGCAGGCAGCGTCTCTGGAACCACCAGCAGAGCAGGGACCCATGGTAGTAGAAATTCGTTTACAGCTGAGCAAGAAACAGTTCAAACATTATCGCCTGTTTACCGCAGATCATGATGAGATTTTGCGGCTATTTTTAAATTATTGGGGAGAGCAGCGTTTGCCGGATTTGACGAACTGGGAAGATATGAGTGAACAATTTCAGTAGAAGACGAATGGGATCGATCGTGTGATGCATG
The DNA here is from genome assembly GCF_039822605.1 of Paenibacillus wenxiniae. Taxonomy (NCBI): domain Bacteria; kingdom Bacillati; phylum Bacillota; class Bacilli; order Caryophanales; family Paenibacillaceae; genus Paenibacillus; species Paenibacillus wenxiniae. The sequence goes on along the minus strand of NZ_JBCGUH010000001.1, from coordinate 577,608 downwards.
TAGTAAATCGTTTGATGCATGTAATAAATCGTATGATACATGTAGTAATAGAAGATTTTACAATCGAATCAGGTACAAAAGTATAAGGATAAAGGCAGATAGGGGTTAAAGATCCATCTGCTTTTTGTTACTATTAATAAGTTGAATACAAAAATATTTATAGAAACTATCTGTAATGTATTGACTTTATATATAGATGAGTTATAATAGTCAAAGAAAGTCAAAGTCAGAAGAAATTGATCAAATGTCAAACTGACCTTTTCTGATCTATTACACTTTTTTTGATGTAACCTATCGTTTTCACCGATTTTTTACATTTTTATTTTTACATTATTGCGTGTATTTCGTAATGTATTGTTCTTACTTACGATGAACACTGAGATCGTGAACACACAGATTAGAAAGTCACAGTGATGAATGGGCTGTGCCCGCTGATCCTGCTTGTACAGGCTTTGAGAAGTTGAGTACGTAAGCGAGAGCTAGTCGTGAAAGCACAATGGACAGTGGTATATGTTTATTTATTCGTTTGCCAGCATGCTTATCTGATCGTTAAGCCATGTTTGGACCCGTATCGAATAATATTTCTGAAAGGGGCAATGACTCATGCGTTGTCAACATTGTAATCAACACGAAGCAACGGTAGGTGTTCAATTTACCGTTAATCATAAATCGGAGAAAATGTTTCTTTGTCAGGACTGCTATGCCAAAATGAATAGCGGTGTACCTTTTAATGCAGGCTTTGGATCATCCGGTCAGGGTATGTCGCCACTGGATGAATTTTTTAAAGGGTTTATGCAATCTCAGTCTAATCGTTCCAATGGTGCAGCAGGTCAACCAGCTGCTGGTGCTCGTACCCAGACACGTCGCGGCGGTGGTGGTATTCTCGATCAGCTCGGTCGTAATTTGAATGATGCAGCCCGTGAAGGTCGCATCGATACTGTAATCGGACGTGACGAAGAGATTGAACGTGTGATCGAAATTCTCAATCGTCGTAACAAAAACAATCCGGTGCTGATCGGTGAACCTGGCGTTGGTAAAACAGCGATCGCAGAAGGACTGGCACTGCGTATTATCGAAGGCAACGTACCGTCCAAGTTGCTGAATAAAGAAGTGTATTCGCTTGATGTCGCTTCACTCGTTGCCGGAACGGGAATTCGCGGACAGTTTGAGGAAAAAGTAAAACAACTGATCGCTGAATTAGAACAGCGTGATAACATCCTGCTGTTTATCGATGAGATTCATCTGCTTGTCGGTGCAGGCTCGGCTGAAGGTTCGATGGATGCAGGTAATATTCTCAAACCAGTACTCGCACGTGGCGATCTGCAAGTGATCGGTGCGACGACATTGAAAGAATACCGTCAGATTGAAAAAGATGCTGCACTGGAACGCCGCTTTCAGCCAGTCATCGTCGATGAGCCAACCGTGGAAGAAACCGTAGCGATTTTGAATGGATTGCGTCCCAAATATGAAGAGTATCACGGTGTACGTTACAGTGATGAGGCGATTGCTGCCTGCGTACAGCTATCTCATCGGTATATTCAAGATCGTTTCCTGCCGGATAAAGCAATCGATCTGCTTGATGAAGCAGGTGCCAAGCTAAATCTAGCTGCTTCGGCTAACGATGATACCGGGCTTCGTACTCGTCTGGAACAGGTGCGTCTAGCAAAAGAACAGGCTACCGCAGCCGAGCAATATGAGCGTGCTGCCGAACTTCGCGATGAAGAAGCGATTTTGCTGGAAAGCTTGAGCAAAGGCATTAGTGCTAGCAGCCCGTCCGAAGTACGTACCGAGCATATTCAAAGCATCGTTGAACGCAAAACCGGTATTCCGGTAGGTAAGCTGCAACAGGATGAGCAAAACAAAATGAAACATCTCGCTGCTCGTCTGGAAGGTAAAGTGATCGGTCAGCATGAAGCTGTCGAAAAGGTAGCTAAAGCGATTCGTCGTAGTCGTGCCGGATTGAAACAGCAAAATAAACCAATCGCTTCGTTCCTGTTTGTCGGCCCAACCGGGGTAGGTAAAACCGAATTGTCCAAATCACTTGCAGAGGAGTTATTCGGACAAAAAGATGCAATGATTCGTCTGGACATGAGTGAATATATGGAGAAACATTCCGTTTCCAAACTGATCGGTTCGCCACCAGGTTATGTCGGTCATGAAGAAGCAGGGCAATTGACCGAGCGTGTACGTCGCAATCCGTACAGCATCATTTTGCTGGATGAGATTGAGAAGGCACATCCTGATGTACAGCATATGTTTTTACAGGTACTTGATGATGGACGCCTGACAGATAGCCAGGGTCGTACCGTTAGTTTCAAAGATACGGTAATTATTATGACTTCGAATGCCGGTATCGTAGATAAAAAGATTACGGTCGGCTTCTCTGCACCAAAAGCAGATCAGACACGTTCGCTGCTCGATTCGTTGGGTGCGTACTTCCGTCCAGAGTTCCTGAACCGCTTTGATGCAATCATTCCGTTTGCTTCGCTTAAAGAAGATGATCTGGTACAGATCGTTGATCATATGTTACATGATATTGAAGCGACATTGAGCGAACAGGGCATTACACTGCACGTATCCGATGACGCAAAGAAAAAGCTGTCCCAGCTCGGTTATAACCCTGCATTTGGCGCACGCCCATTGCGTCGTGTCATTCAGCAATATGTAGAAGATGGCATTACCGATCTGGTGCTGGATGATGAAAATGTGCAACAGATTAGCGTCGAAGTACAGGATGATGCACTGCAAGTGGTCAAAGCCGGTTAATAGGCAGCAACGCTGGAAGTCACGAGCGATAGACATGATGGAACGTATTATTGTGCAAAGTATTATGATTTGAATATTTATGACTTGAATATAGTAGTGATTGAATTTTCCTATGGAGTTGTTAAATAGTCTGGAGTCTGTTCCCTATTCATATAGGCAAACTCTGTGCTCTCTAGTTAGATTAAGCCAGCTTGCACAGATTAATATAGATTGTACTTATTAACATCGATCATAATCGTTAATATCTACAATCATCGTTAGCATCGACAACGATGGTTAAGATCAATGACAGTCATCAATACAGCTAAACTACATCTATCTAAAAACAAAAAGCACCGCTCGTTATCGATGCGTGCAACAACAGTTACGCCAGAAGGCAGTCAGCTGTTGTTCACATACATGATATACGGAGCGGTGCTTTTTTATGGTGTTTGTATACTTTGGTTAGATTTCAATATATATTCTACATACTATTATCCAGGGTGTGTATGAAAATTCGTATGATGCGACAAGCACTTCACTGCGGGAAGGAAATAAGGGGTGAGGACGACTTACCGTGTTAGTGATTTCCTAACACGAGGTTCAATCGAAAGTGATTTTTGCAAAGCAAAATATCTTACCTCTTCTAGTGTT